>CAMLHU010000024.1 GCA_946479825.1 uncultured Gemmatimonadota bacterium | reverse complement strand
CCACGACCCACGACCCACGACCTTTTCCCCCACCACCGCCCGCGGTACGTTACCTCTGACTTCACCCTGCGGACAAGCGGTGCGCTTCGACGGCAAGTTCTCCCTGGTGCTCGGCGGCGGCGGCCTCAAGGGAATGGCGCATATCGGCGTCTTCCAGGCGCTCGAAGAGCTGGGGATGACGCCGGACCTGGTGGTCGGCTGCTCGATGGGGTCGCTGATCGCCGGCGCCTGGGCCGCGGGCCTCACCACCGAGCAGATGCGGGCCTTCGCGCTCGGCGTCCATCGCAAGGACGTGTTCCAGGTGGCGCACGCCGACATGGCGCTCAAGCGGATGCGCTCTCCCGCGGTCTATCGCAGCGACCCCCTCGACGACCTCATCGGCCGGCTGGTGGGCGACATCACCTTCCACGACCTGTCGCGCCGGCTCGTGGTGGCCACCACCGACCTGCGCTCCGGGGCCCAGGTGCTCTGGGGCCTGCCGGGACTCGAGGACGTGCGGGTGCGCGACGCCATCTTCGCCTCGTGCGCGCTCCCGGGGATCTTCCCGCCGCGGGATCTCGAGGGGCGCCTCTGCGTGGACGGCGCGGTCATCGAGAACCTCCCCGTGCGCATCGCGGCCAGCGAATGTCCCGGCCCCGTGCTCGCCATCCACGTCGGCACCACCAGCGGCCTGGGCGAGTCGGGCGACCCCGACGGGTTCGCCGCGACCTACATCCGGTCGCTCGAGATCGTGATGCACACGATGCTGATCGAGCGCCTGCGGGGGTGGGAGTCGCCGCCACTGCTGCTGGTGAACCCCCGGGTGGAGCACGTGGGGATGTTCACCTTCGACCGCACGCGCGAGCTCATCGAGGAGGGGTATCGCGCCACCCTCGACGCGTTCGACCGGCTGCCGGTGGGGTTCCCGGCCGGCGCGAGCGGGATCTTCCCGCGGCATACGGTCGAAGTGGCGGTGGACCGCGACCGCTGCACCGGGTGCGGTGCCTGCGCGATGGCGGCGCCCGCCGTCTTCGCGCTCGACCGGGACCGCCGCGCCCGCGTGCTGGTCCCGCGCCAGGAGTGGTCGCCGCTCGACGGCGGCTACGTCCGCAACTGCCCGACCTGGGCCATCAGCGCCCGGCTCCCGGAGCCGTGACCCCGCGGCGCTCGCCCTCGAGCGCCCAGAGCGACGCGTACTTGAGGAACACGCTGTAGGCGTCGAGCGTCGCACTCACCAGGCCGAGCCGCCCTTCCACCCAGTCCCCCGACAGGATCCACGCCCGCACGAACCGATACGCCGGCCGGAAGATGAGGTCGCTCCACCGGGCCCGGCGGCCGCGGTCGTACAGGTCCTCGGCGCCCCAGCGCGCGTACTTCGCGATCTTCTCGAGGTGGTGCGCCAGGTCCCGATAGGGGTGATGGACCAGGCGGCCGGTAAGGTCGCCCACGTCGGGCACCGGTTCGAGCCCCTCGTGCACCCGCCGCTCCACGTACCGCCGCTCCTTCGGGAAGAGCCGCACCACGCGGTCCCGTCCCCACGATCCCCGCGTCCGCTCCCAGCCCAGGTAGTAGTTCCGCCGCCAGACCCGGTAGGCGCCGTGCGCCGGCGCCGCCACGGCGCCGCCGATCGCCTCGACGAGCTCGGGGGTGAACCGCTCGTCGGCGTCGAGCGCGAAGACCCACCCGTTCCGGGCGGCGGCGATCGCCGCGTTGCGTTGCGCCGCGATGGTGGGGCCGGTGTGTTCGAGCACCGTCGCCCCCGCCTCGCCCGCGTGCGCGTCGGTAGCGTCGGCGGAACCGGCGTCCGAGACGAGCACCTCGTCGGCCCAGGCCGCCTGGCGGACGCACTCGGCGATCTGCCCCGCCTCGTTGAGGGTGGGGATCACGACGGTGACGGGCACGCGGGTCATACGAGCGTGTAGTTCCGGAACTCGAAGGGGCGGAAGCCGGTCCAGCGTTCGATCACGTCCAGGGCCGCGTGGCGGCGTTCGCGCAGCGTCCGCAGCGGGCGCCGGGGGCCGACCCGACCGGCCGCCGAGGTGCGGCGCGCGGCCAGCCAGTCGGCGGCGACGGCGGGGTGCCGGCCGGTGAAGGGCCGGAGCCCGCGCACCCAGGGGAGCAGTTCCCCGCGCGACTCCCAGTAGCGCTTCTCCTCGTCGCTCCAGGCGTACACGCGCTCGTCCTCGAGCTTCTTCCGCGCCAGCGCGGCGGCCGGCCGGGCCCAGCCATAGTGGAACATCTGCGCGCCGGTGAGCCGGGCGCGGACCCGCCGGTCGTCGGGGCCGGCGCGGAAGCCCTGGGCGTCGTGATACGAGTGCACGTCGATCTCGGGGTCGAGCCGGATGACGCGGACCTCGCGCCGGTAGGCCGAGCGGGCCACGAGCTCGGTGTCGAACCCGCCGTAGAAGTGGCGATAGCGGACCACCAGCCCCTCGATGCGCGGGTCGGCGTCGGCCGCCGCGATCGCGGCGCGCAGCTCGGGGAGCCCGTCCTCGTGGAGCACCTCGTCGGCCTGGATGTAGACGCCCCACCGGTGCCGGCACGCCCGCCGCGCGATATCGGTCTGGTCGGCGAGCACCCGCCGGCCGACGCTCAGGTCCCACTCGCTCTCGACGACCCGGATCCTGGGGTCGGCGATCGCGCGGACGAGGCCGAGCGTGTCGTCGTCGGAGCGCCCGACGTTGACCACCACCTCGTCGCACAGCGGCAGGATCGAGCGGATGCTGGCCTCGAGCGGGAAGTCGAGCAGCACCGCGTTCCGCACGAAGGTGAACCCGGACACCGGCACGCTCACGCGTCGGCCTCGGCCTGCTCGAGGAGGAGGTGCAGGCGGTGCACGTAGGTGTGCTCGGCGAGCGCGCGCCGACGCGCCGCCTGGGCCAGGCGCTCGGCGCCGGGGGGATCCTGGAGCAGGTCGCGCACGAGCCCGCGCAGCGCCTCCGGGCCGTCGAACACGGCGACCTCCTCGCCCTCGACGAAGAGGGGCGGCAGGTCGGCCCGCTCGTCCACCACCTGCGCCACGCCGATGGCCGCGAGCTCGAAGGTCCGCGCGTTGCAGCCGGCCCCGGAGGGGACCTCTCCGCGGGGGCCCTCGCGGTGGAAGTTGAGCGCCACCGAGGCGCCGGCGTAGGCGCGGACGTAGTCCTCGACCGAGACCACGTCGCCGCGGCAGTAGTCGCGGAGCCGGGTGCGCCGCCAGCCGGGACCCCAGACCGCGAGCCCGAACTCCACCACCTCGCCGAGCAGCGCCTCCCGCCGAGGCGTCGCCTCGCCGACGAAGACCACGTTGGCCCGGAACTCCTCGCGCGACCGCATCGGCCGGTGGACCGACGGATCGCAGCCGTGCGGGAGGTAGCGGGCGCCGGGAGTGCGCGCGGTCAGATCGGAATCGGACATCCAGACCTGGCTGAACGCGTCGCTCGCGCCGGCCGGCGGCGCCACGCCGTCCTCCCCGCCCCACCAGAGCACCCACGGCGCTTCGTGCCGGGTGCGCAGGTCGGCGACCAGCGCCGGATCGGGGATCACGGGACCGAGCGCCAGGACCAGGTCGGGGCGGTGGTCGTCGAGCGCGCGGCCGAGGCGATCGGCCAGGCCGTCGCCGCGGAGGCGGCGGAGCCACCCGCCGGGGGTGAAATCCACCGTCGCCACCGCGCAGCCGAGGCGCTCGAGGGCCCGGCGGCGGAGGGGCGCGTGCGCGTGGCGCTCCCCGTCGAAATTGGAGACGAGAAGCACCTTCCGGCCGGGGAACACCGGCTGCGGCCCGGTCACTGGTCGGCCGGGGCCGCGACCGGCTCGTCGCGGAACTGCAGGTCGCAGAGGCGCCGGTACATCCCGCCCCGGCGGTACAGCTCGTCGTGGGTCCCCGCCTCGGCCACGCGTCCCTCGTTCACGACGAGGATGAGGTCGGCGTGGCGCACCGTCGCGAGCCGGTGGGCGATGACCAGCACCGTCCGGTCCTGCATCAGGCGGTCGATCGCCTCCTGCACCAGGCGCTCCGACTCGGTGTCGAGGGCGCTCGTCGCCTCGTCGAGCAGGAGGATCGGCGGGTCGCGGAGCAGCGCGCGGGCGATCGAGATCCGCTGCCGCTGGCCGCCCGACAGCCGGGTGCCGCGCTCGCCGAGCAGCGTGGCGTAGCCCTGGGGGAGCCGGGCGACGAACTCGTGCGCGTTGGCGGCCCGGGCCGCGGCCTCGACCTGGGCGTCGGTGGCGTCGGGCCGGCCGAAGGCGATGTTGTTCCGGACCGTGTCGTTGAGGAGCACCGTCTCCTGGCTCACCATCCCGATGAGGCCGCGGAGGGAGGCGCGGGTGAACCGGTCGAGCGGCACGCCGTCCATCCGCACCGCGCCGGAGGTCGGGTCGTGCAGGCGGGGGAGGAGCTCGACCAGGGTGGTCTTCCCCGCCCCGGACGGGCCGACCAGCGCCACGATGCGGCCGCGCGGCAGCGTGAACGACACGTCGTGCAGCACGTCGCGCTCGCCGTCGTAGGAGAACGTGACGTGCTCGAACACGATGTCGCGCGCGAATTGCGCGGTGGCCGCGCCGGGGGCGTCCTGCTCCCCCGGCGGCGCGTCGAGCAGCTGGAAGACGCGGTCGGCGCTGGCGAGCGCCACGGCCAGGTCGGCCGGGAACTGCGCGATGGACTTGATCGGCGACATCATCCGGAGCGCCGCCACCAGGAACGTGATGAGCGCCTCGGGCGAGAGCGCGCCCTGGCCCCCCGCCATCCACGGCCGGGTGCCGGCCACGAGCAGCACGATCAGCACCAGGCCGCCGAACATCTCGCTGATCGGGCTCGTGAGCGACGAGTACCGGTTGGTCCGGATGACCTTGCGCCGGTAGTCGGTGGCGAGCGCCTCGAACCGGTCGGCCTCGCGGGTGCCGGCGTGGTACGCCCGGATGAGCTTCATCGCCCCGAGCCGCTCGGTGACGTAGCTCGTGATCTCGCCCCACTCCTCGGCGCGGTCGCGGGCGTGGCGGCGCAGGCGCCGCAGCACCACGCGGAGGCCGAGCACCAGGAGCGGCGCCGCGCCGACGGCAAGCAGGGTGAGGCGCCACGAGATGCCGGCGAGGAGCACCAGCGTCACCAGGATGACGCTCAGGTTCTGGAAGAACTTGACCAGCGAGACGTTGATCACGCTCTTGGTCTGGTCCACGTCGGTGATGACGCGCTGGATCAGCTGGCCCGAGCGGGTGCGCTGGAAGATCGCGAGGTCGAGCGTCATCAGGTGGCGGAAGAGCCGCGACCGGAAGTCGCGCACCACCCCCTCCTGCACCGCGACGCCGAGCTGGTTCGAGGCGTACCCGGCCACGTTCTTGAGCAGGAGGATCACCACCATCAGCCCGACGATCCGCGCCACCGCCTGGTCGGCGGTGGTGCCCTGGAGCACCGGCCGGAGGGCCCAGTCGGCGAAGGTCTCGAGCTGGGTGCCGGCCGAGAGCGCGCCGGCGTTGCCGAACAGGTGCTTGAGCAGCGGGATCAGCATCACGACCGTGGCCCCGTCGAGGATCGACGAGAGCACGGTGCAGCCGATGGCGGTGAGGAAGGCGAGCCGGTAGTTCCCGAGCTCGCGGAAGAGCCGCGTGCCGGTATTCACGACCGGGGGCGCCTCGGCGTGAGCAGGGCGATCGGCAGGATGACCTCCTCGGGGGTGACGCCGCCGTGCAGGAAGGCGCCGCGATACCGCGCCTGATATTCGCGCAGCTTGGTCGGATAGACGAAGAACCGGTCGCCGGTGGCGAGCAGGAGGCGCTCGTTCGGCCCGCGCACCGGGAGCCCCCAGGCCGCCGGATCGGTCACCGTGATGGCCGAGCCGGGGTCCTCCGCGCGCAGGTCGTCGCCGAACTTGAAGCGCAGGTTCGCCGTCGCGTCGCGCTTGGCGAAGACCGTCGCCGGGGTGTGGCAGTGGATCGAGCCGTGGTCGCTGGTGAGCAGCACCGGCACGTCGCGCCGCTCGGCCTCCTTGAGGGCCTCGAGCAGCGCCGAGCGCTCGAACCAGGTGCGGGTGAGGCCGCGCATCGCCGCCGCGTCGCGCGCCACCTCGAGCAGCGTGGTGTGCTCGGTGCGCCCGTGGGTCAGCTGGTCGATGAAGTTGAAGACGAGCGCCGTCGCCCCTTCCTGCGCCAGGTGCGCCGGCAGCCGGCGCAGGAGCGACTCGCCGTCGGCCGCGGTGAAGAGCTTCTCGTACCGCACCGGCACCGTGCGGCCGGTCAGGTCGCGGAGCTGCTCCGTCAGGAGCTCGCCCTCGTGCGCGTTGAGGCTGGCCTCGTCGTCGGGCGCGCCCCACCAGTCCGGGTGCCGGGCCGCCACCTCCGCCGGCAGGAGCCCGCTGAAGATCGCGTTCCGCGCGAACGGCGTCGCCGTGGGGAGGATCGAGAAGTAGTGCGCCGTCTCGATGTCGAACCACCGGGCGATCAGCGGGTGGAGCACCTCCCACTGGTCGAGCCGGAGGCAGTCGAGCACGATGAACAGCACCTTCCCGTGCGCCTCGAGGACCGGGCGGACGAACTCCGCGCCCACGTCCACCGAGAGCGGCGGCCGATCGGCGTCGCTCCGGAGCCAGCCGGGGTAGTGCTCGGCCACGTAGCGCGCGAAGTCGGGCCGGAGGCTCTCCTGCAGGGTCCGGAGCGCGTCCTGCAGCCCGCGCTCCTCCGCCTCGCCCAGCCGGACCTCCCACTGCGCCAGCTCGGCGGTGAGCTCCATCCATTCGCGCCAGCCGAGCCGGGCGCCGCGGCGCGCCTCGAGGTCGCGGAACCGGGTCGCGAAGTCGCGGGCCAGCCGCTGCTGGCGGATCCGGTCGCCTTCGAGCAGCCGGGTGACCACCGAGAGGATCTGGCGAGGGTTGACCGGCTTGATCAGGTAGTCGGAGATCTCGGCGCCGATGGCGTCCTTGAGCGTCTCGGTCTCCTCGCTCTTGGTCACCATCACCACCGGCATCGTCTGGTCGATGGACCGGATCTCGCGGAAGAGCTCGAGCCCACGCCGCCCGGGCATCTGCTCGTCGAGCAGCACCACCCCGTACGGCTGGCGCTGCAGCAGGACGAGCGCGTCGTCGCCGTGCGCCGCCCGCTCCACCGAGAACCCCTGCTGTTCCAGGAAGAGCACGTGCGACGTCAGGCTGTCGGCCTCGTCGTCCACCCAGAGGATGCTCTTGGGGCGCGCCATAATATGGAAAGCTACCGGGAAAGGGGGACGGGGAACAGTGAACCGGCGCGCCCCGGCCGTTCCCGGTTCCCGGGTCGGCGGATACATTGTCCCCGTGCCGTCCCCCGCCCCGCCTCGCGTGCTCGCCGTCCGGTTCAGTTCGATCGGCGACATCCTCCTCACCACCCCGCTCTATCGGGCCCTCAAGGCGCGGCATCCCGGGGCCCATCTCACGGTGGTCACCAAGCCGGCGTTCGCTCCGCTGCTCGAGGGAAACCCCCGGGTGGACCGGGTGCTCACCCTGGGGCGGGGCGGATCGCTCACCGCGCTCGCGGCGACGCTCCGCAGCGAACGCTTCACCCACTGCCTCGACCTCCACGGCTCCCTGCGCTCGGCCACGCTCCGCCGCCTCGTGCCGGGGCGATGGCGCGGCTACCGCAAGCGCGCCGCCGCGCGCTGGGCGCTGATCCACCTCAAGCGCGACTGGTATCGCGACGCGGTGCCGGTGGCCGAACGCTACTTCGAGGCGGCCCGCGACCTCGACCTGCACCCCGACGGCGGTCCGCCGGAGTTCTTCGTCCCCGCCGCGGCCGACGCCGCGATGGCCGCCTGGCTCGACGAAACGGGCGTCCCCCGCCGCTTCGTGACCCTCGCCCCCGGCGCCGCCCATGCGACCAAGCGCTGGCCGCTCGATCGCTGGGTCGCACTCGCCCGCGGCCTTGCGGCCGCCGGGCTTGGCGTGGTGGCCGTCGGCGGACCCGACGACGCCGACCTGGCGGCGACGGTCGCCGCGGCCGCTGGCCCGGCCGGCGCGAACGCCGCCGGCCGGACCTCCCTGCCCGAGACCGCAGCGCTCCTCCGCCGGAGCGCCGCGACGGTGGCCGGCGACACCGGCGTGATGCACCTGGCCACGGCGGTCACCACGCCGGTGGTGGCGCTCTTCGGGCCGACGGTGCGGCAGTTCGGCTTCTTCCCGTACACCGATCGCGCCACCGTGGTGGAGCGCGAGCTGGCCTGCCGGCCCTGTTCCGCGCACGGCGGCGACCGCTGTCCGCTGGGCCACCACGATTGCCTGCGGACCATCGCCGTGGCCGAGGTCCGCGCCGCGCTCGACAGGTGGCTCCGGTGAGCGCCTCCCCCGCCGTCACCCTGGTGCAGGCGCTCGAGCGCGCGGCACGCGGCCCCCGCCGGGAGGGACTCTTCGCGGTCTGGCTGGTGACCCGCGTGGCCCTCGACCTGGCGGCGGTCCCGCCGCTCTCGCCGCGCGGTCAGGAGCGCCGGCTCGAGGCACTGGCCCGCCGGCTCTCGACGCTCACGGTCCCGCCCCCGCTCCGGCGGGCGCTTACCGCGGCGCTCGTGACGCTCGGGGACCAGACCCCCGAGGCGGCGGCGATCGCGCTCCACCAGCTCACGGCCCCCGTACGGGAATCCCTGGGCGGCGATGCCGGCGACGCCGTGGCCGCCGCCGCGCGGACCGCCCGCGCCGGGGCGCGCGCCACCGAAGCCTGACCGCCCGGCCCTCACCCGGCGGCGCGGCCGACAGTATCATTCCCTCCATGCCCGCCCCCTCCCGCAAACGCCCGTCGCGCCCGTCGGCCGAGCTCGTCGTCGCCCGCAGCGACGCCGCCGCCGCCGGCGAACGCCCCGCCGACACCGTCCCCACCGGCTTCGCGAGCGTGGACCGCCTGCTCGGCGGCGGCCTCCGCCGACGCGACCTCGTGGTGCTCGCCGGCGACATCGGCAGCGGCAAGTCGGCGCTCGCCCTCGCCGTGGCGCTGCGCGCCGCGATCGGCGGGCACGCCGTCGCGTTCCTGAGCGGCGAGATGGCGGAGGAGCGGGTGCTCGAGCGCGCGCTCGCGATCGAAGGGCGCGCGACGGTGGACGAACTCCGGGCCGGCAAGTTCGACGACATCCGCCGGGCCGAGGTGGGGGCGGCCGCGCTGCGCCTGCGCAACCTGCCGTTCCACGTGCGGCCGCTCGTCGGCCGCGACTTCGGCGAGGTCGCGGAGGCGCTGCGCGCCGTCCCGCGCCCGGCGCTGGTGGTGGTGGACTACCTGCAGCTCCTCCCGCCGCCGGTCCCCGCGGAGACGGCCGAGGACGCGCTGGCGCACGCGGCGCGCGGGCTCAAGCAGCTCGCGCTCGAGCACGACGTGGCGGTGCTCGCGGTGGCCCAGCTGCCCGAGCACAATCCCAGACGGAAAGACCCCCGCCCCACGCTCGACGATCTCGGGGGCAAGGGTCAGGTCAAGCAGCACGCCGACGTGGTGCTGGCGATCTACCGCGAGGAGATGTACCGGCCGGGGGGCGGGATGGAGGGGGCCACCGAGCTCCTGGTGGCCAAGAACCGCAACGGCCCGACCGGCTTCGTGGACCTCTACTTCTACCGCCGCTGGCTCCGGTTCGAGGACATGCTCGACCCGGAGCGCTGAGCGGTCAGTTCGCCGGGCGGGTCCGGGCGGCGTTCCGCGCGGTGTCGGCGGGCGCCGTCACCGCCCCGGTCAGCTCCACCACCGCGCCGATCCCCTCGGCGGTGGGCCGGATCCGGATCCACAGCGGCCGATCGCCGGCCTCGACGTAGAGCGCCGTCTCGCCCACGCCGCCCTTGGTGTCGGCCACGACGTGATAGGTCGTGTCGCGGCGGAAGAGCTGGCGGTAGTACTCGGCCACCGAGTCCGGCGCGAGCTCGCTGCGGAAGGTGAGCATCAGCGCGTCGTTGCTCCCCGACCGGCCGACGAACTCCGCCCGGGGCGGGATCGGCACCGTGCTGAAGGCCTGGGGAAGGTCCGGCAGCTTGGGACGGTCGGGCCGGCAGCCGGCCGCGAGCGTCAGGGCCGCCACGGCGGCAAGGAAAGGTCGCTTCATAGGGGCAGGAGACTAAGGAACGGTGCGGGGCGGGTCAACCCTCGCGCCGCCGCCGCGGCTGCGTTGCTCCGCCCGGTGCGCGACCTTAACTTCTCCGCCAGCAACCCGCGTTCCGGCTGCGCCGGGCGCACGTTCCCGGAGTCACCGATGGCCGGCCACAGCAAGTGGAAGCAGATCAAGCGCAAGAAGGCGGTCGCGGATTCGCGGCGGGCCTCGTCGTGGACCAAGGTGATCCGTGAGATCACCGTGGCCGCCAAGGCCGGCGGGGGCGACCCCGGCGGCAACCCCCGGCTCCGGACGGCCATCGACGCGGCCCAGGCCGTCAACATGCCGAAGGAGAACATCGAGCGCGCCATCAAGAAGGGCACGGGCGAGCTCGCCGGCGAGACCATCCAGGAGCTGACCTACGAAGGGTACGGACCTGGCGGCGTGGCCATCTTCATCGAGGCCACGAGCGACAACCCGACCCGCACCGTGGCCGACATCCGCCACGCCTTCAGCCGCCACGGCGGCAACCTCGGCGCCACCAACTCGGTCGGCTGGATGTTCGACCGCCGCGGCCAGATCTTCATCGACGCCGCCCGCTACCCCGAGGACAAGGCCCTCGAGGCCGCGCTCGAATCGGGCGCGGAGGACTTCGCCCGCGACGGCGACCAGTACGTGGTGAGCACCCATCCGAACGACTTCCACGCCGTGCAGGACGCGCTCAAGGGCCGGAAGTTCGAGGTCGAGTCGGCCGAGATCGCGATGGTGCCCAAGAACAGCGTCAAGGTCGAGGGGAAGGACGCCGAGACGCTCCTCGGGCTCCTCGACGCGCTCGAAGAACTCGACGACGTCGCCAAGGTGTTCTCCAACTTCGACATCGACGCCTCCACGATGGCGGGAGCGGAGAGCTGAGGGTCCTCGGCATCGACCCCGGCACCGCGGTGGCCGGCTTCGGCGTGGTGGACGGAGGGGCGGGCGGCGGCGCCCGCCCCTCGCTCGTCGAATGCGGGGTGGTGCGGACCGACGCCCGGACGCCCCTCGCCGCCCGGCTCCGGACGGTCCACGACGCGGTCGCCGAGCTCATTGCGCGGCACCACCCCGACGCGGTCGCGGTCGAGGGGACGTTCTACGCGCGCAACGTGCGGTCCACGATCGTGCTGAGCCACGCCCGCGGCGTGATCCTCCTCGCCGCCGAGCAGGCGGGCTGCCCGGTCGCCGAGTACTCGCCGGCCGCCGTCAAGAAGACCGTGGTCGGGCGCGGGCAGGCGGCAAAGCCCCAGGTCGGCTACATGGTGGCGCGGCTGCTCCACCTGACCCGCGCGCCGGCCCCGGCCGACGCCGCCGACGCCGTGGCCATCGCCCTCACCCATCTCCTCACCGCGGGCCGCCCGGGACGCCGATGATCGCCTCCGTGCACGGGACCCTCGCCTCGCGCGGGGACGAGACCGTCGTGATCCAGACCCCGGGCGGCGTCGGCTACGCCGTGACCGTGCCGCTCGGGGTCCACGAGCGGCTCCCGGCGGTGGGGCAGCCGGTGAGCCTGTTCACCGAGCTCGTCGTGCGCGAGGACGGCTGGGCGCTGTACGGCTTCGACGACCCGGTCGAGCGGACGGTCTTCCAGCGGCTGCTCGGCGCGAGCGGCGTGGGGCCGCGTCTGGCCCTCGCGGTGCTCTCCGCCCTGGGCCCGGCGCGGACCGCGCGCAGCATCCGCGACAAGGACCTCGCCGCGCTCGCCACCGTGAGCGGCATCGGCCGGAAGAAGGCCGAGCGGATCGTCGTCGAACTGCAGGACAAGTTCGCCGACCTGGCCGAACGGATCCCCGCCGCGGGCCCCGTCGGCCGCGGCGCCGCGGCGGTCGCCGCGCTCGTCGCCCTGGGCTACTCGGCGACGCAGGCCGAGACGGCGGTGCGCGCCGAGCTCGACGGGGGCACTCCCGACGAGACCGGCCCCCTGGTCCGGAAGGCCCTGCAGCGCCTCGCCGGCAAGTGACCGACGCCTGACACTTCACACCTGGCACCTCGCTCCAAGGAACGACCATGCCCGTGACCGCCGAGACCGCCGAGTGGATCTGCACCCGCTGCGGATCCACCAACCGTCGCCTGGTCCCCACCGGAACCACCGAGACCACGGACCGCTGCGTCACCTGCCACGCCCGCCACGTGGTCCACGCCGACGAGCGCCCGGTGCGGTGGACCTCACGGCTGGCGGACCGCTGACCGCTCGTCGCCCGCTTACCTTTCCATAATGCCGCGCCTCGAGATCACCACGCCCGACGTGCTCCCGGAGGAGGCCGGCGCCGACCAGGCGCTCCGGCCCAGCCGGCTCGACGAGTTCGTCGGGCAGGATCCGGTGCGGCAGTCGCTGCAGATCGCCATCGAGGCGGCGCGCAAGCGGAACGAGCCGCTCGACCACCTGCTCTTCTTCGGACCGCCCGGCCTCGGCAAGACCACGCTCGCGATGCTCCTGGCCCGCGAGATGGGCGTGCAGCTCCGCACCACCGCCGGCCCCGTGCTCGAGAAGCCCGGCGACCTCGTGGGCCTGCTCACGACCCTCGGTCCCGGGGACATCCTCTTCATCGACGAGATCCACCGGCTCCGGCCGCAGCTCGAGGAGTTCCTCTACCCGGCGATGGAGGACTTCCGGGTGGACGTGCGCATCGCCGAGGGGCCGAACGCGCAGACGATCCCGATGGCGGTCGAGCGCTTCACCCTGATCGGCGCCACGACGCGGTTCGGGCTCCTGACCCCGCCGATGCGCGCGCGGTTCGGGATGGTGGAGCGCCTGAGCTTCTACCCCGAGCGCGACCTCCAGCGCATCGTGACCCGCTCGGCGGCGACCCTCAAGGTGCCGATCGACGACGAGGGGGCCCTCGAGATCGCCCGCCGCAGCCGCGGCACGCCGCGCGTGGCCAACCGGCTGCTCCGGCGGGTGCGCGACTACGCCGAGGTGCGGGCCGGCGGCCGCATCACCGCGGCCGTGGCCGGCGAGGCGCTCGCCCGGCTCAACGTGGACGAGTTCGGCCTCGACGACATGGACGCACGGATCCTCACCACCATCATCGAGAAGTTCGGCGGCGGCCCGGTGGGGCTCGCGACGGTCGCGGTGGCGGTGGGCGAGGACGCCGGGACCCTCGAGGAGGTCTACGAGCCCTACCTGATCCAGCAGGGCTTCCTCGACCGCACGCCCCGCGGCCGGGTGGCCACGCCGCAGGCCTATCGCCGGTTCGGCCTCACGCCTCCGGCCGGCGCGCAGGGCTCGATGTTCGAGAAGTGAGCCCGTGCGGACCTCCGACTTCGACTACGACCTTCCGCCCGAACTGATCGCCCAACGGCCCGCGGCCGAGCGCGGGGCCTCGCGCCTGCTCGTCGTGCGACGCGCCGACGGTACGCTCGCCGATCGCAGCTTCGCCGACCTCGTCTCGCTCATCCCAGCCGGCGACCTCCTCGTCGTCAACACCACCCGGGTGCGACACGCCCGCCTCCTCGGCACCCGGCCGTCGGGGGCGCCCGCCGAGATCCTGCTGATCCACCCGAACGCCGACGGCACCTGGCTCGCGATGGGCAAGCCCGGCTCGGCGCTCCGCCCCGGGCGCCGGATCATCCTGGGCCCCGGCGCAGAGGTGGAGACCGTCCAGGTGCACCCCGA
Organism: uncultured Gemmatimonadota bacterium; assembly: GCA_946479825.1. Next base: position 569 of record CAMLHU010000024.1, on the reverse strand, counting down.
CGGCAATCGCGATGTGCGGTTCGTCGGGGTGACGGCGGACGAGGCGGTGACACGTTTCGGTCGGCTCCCCTTGCCGCCGTATATCGACCGCGCGCCCGACGCGACCGACGAATCGCGCTACCAGACCGTGTATGCCGAGCGGGAGGGGAGCGTCGCGGCGCCGACCGCCGGGCTGCACTTCACGCCCGAGGTGCTCGACGCGCTTCGGCGCGCCGGCGTGGGCGTGGCGGGGCTCGACCTTGAGGTGGGGCCCGGCACCTTCAAGCCGGTCGAGGGCGAGGACATCGCCGCGCACCCGATGCACCCCGAGCGCTTCGAGATCCCCGCCGCGGCCGCCGTGGCGATCGCCGACGCCCGCCGGCGCGGGGGGAAGGTCTGGGCGGTGGGGACCACCGTGGTCCGCGCGCTCGAAAGCGCGGCGACCGAGGACGGGCTGGTGCGCGCCGGCGGCGCCGAGACCCGCCTGATGATCACCCCGGGATACCGGTTCAAGGCGGTGGATCGCCTCATCACCAACTTCCACCTGCCGCGTTCCACCCTGCTGATGCTCGTCGCCGCCTTCGCCGGGT
>CAMLHU010000023.1 GCA_946479825.1 uncultured Gemmatimonadota bacterium | reverse complement strand
GGTGACGAGCGCCGCCGGTCCCGCCGCGCTCGACTCCGCGATCGCGGTCCTGACGCCGGTGGTGAGCGGGCCGGGGTCCTACGACGTCGAACGCCGCCTGCAGCTCATCCAGCGCCTCCGCGCCGAGTACGATTCGCTCGACCCGACGGCGCCCGCCGGCGACCTCCGCACCTTCCTCGGCGCGGAGGCGATGCGCGATTCGCTCGGCGCGACGCGGATCGCGACGGAGCTCTTTCGCCGGCTGGCGGAGCGGGCCCCGGCATCGCCGTACGCCCCCAAGGCGCTCCTCGCGCTCGCGCAGCTCGATCCCGCCGCCGCCGATTCGGTGAGCGCGCTGCTCGACGCCCGGTATCCCGCAAGCCCGTACGTGCTGGCGGTCCACGGCCTGGCGGCCCCAGGATTCCGGGTGCTCGAGGATTCGCTCCGCAAGTTCGCAGATGCGCGGACCGCGGCGCCCCCCGCGCGTCCGGTCCGGCGCGGTCGGGTGCTGCGCGATACCCTGGACCTCAAGTGACCGCGATGCGTGAGCTCTTCGGCCGCCGGTTCCGGAATCCCGTCCTCCTCGCGGCCGGCACCGCCGGATATGGACGCGAACTCGCCGGGGTGACCGACCTCGACCGCCTGGGCGGGATCGTGACCAAGGCCGTCTCGCTCGAGCCCCGCCACGGCAATCCGGCGCCCCGGGTGGCGGAGTTCGCCGGCGGGATGCTCAACTCGGTCGGGCTCGCCAATCCCGGGCTGGCCGCCGTCCGGACCCGCGAGCTGCCGTGGCTCTTCACCCACCACCCCGACCTCCCGGTGCTGGTCAACGTGGTCGGCTTCGTCGAGGATGAGTACGCGAAGGTCGTGGCGGGGCTCGCCGAGTTCGACGCGATCACGGCGTTCGAGCTCAACCTCTCGTGCCCCAACACCTCCGCCGGCGGCCTCGAGTTCGGCGCCGACCCGGCGGCGGTGGCGCGGATCGTCGCCGCCTGCCGGCGGGAGACCTCGCGCCCGGTGCTCGCCAAGCTCTCGCCGGCGCTCCCCGACATCCCCGCGATGGCGGAGGCGGCCTGCGCGGCGGGGGCCCACGGCGTCTCGCTCGTCAACACGATGCCGGGCACGCTCACCGACGAAGCGGGGGCGGAGCGGCTCGGCCGCGGCCGCGGCGGGGTGAGCGGACCGCCGCTCCTTCCCGTCGGCGTGCTGGCCACGCGGCTCGTGGCCGAACGGCTGCCCGGGGTGCCGATCATCGGGGTGGGGGGGATCCGCACCGCCGCCGACGCGCGTCAGTACCTGCGCGCCGGCGCGGCACTGGTGGCCATCGGCACCGCCGGCCTGGCCGACCCCCGCTTGCCGGTACGGGTGGCGCAGGCCCTGGAGCGTGACAATGGCTGAGATCATCGCCGCCCTCGACCTCCCCACCCGCGACGACGCGCTGCGGTGGCTCGACCGGGTGCCCCTGCTCAGGTGGGTCAAGGTCGGGTCGGTGCTGATCACCCGCGAGGGGGCCGGGTTCGCACGCGAGCTCACCGCGCGGGGCCTCTCGGTGTTCCTCGACCTCAAGTGGCACGACATCCCGAACACCGTCAGCGGCGCGGTCGAGGCGGCGCGCGCCCTCGGCGTGCGGATGGCGACGGTGCATACGCTGGGCGGGCGCGCGATGCTCGAGGCCGCGGCCCGGGCTGCGGGCTCCGACCTGGGCATCGTGGGTGTCACCGTCCTCACCTCGCACGACGCCGACTCGTACGCGGCGGCCGTGGGACGGTCGCGGGTGGAACCGGCGGCGGAGGTCGAGCGGCTCGCCCGGGTGGCGGGCGCCGCCGGGCTCCGGGGCATCGTCTGCTCTCCGCTCGAGGTGGCGGTGGTGCGCTCCGCGCTCGGCCCCGATCGCTGGATCGTCGTGCCGGGCATCCGGCGCGCCGGCGACCCGGCGGGGGACCAGGCTCGCACCGCGACGCCCGCCGAGGCCGCGCGGGCGGGGGCCACCCATCTGGTGATCGGGCGGCCGCTGCTGCACGCCGCAGATCCGGCCGCCGCGCTGGCGGAATGCGCCGAGGCGGCCCGGTGAGGGGCGCCATCGTGGCGGCCGCGCTCTTCTGCGCGGCGCCGCTCGCCGCGCAGGTGCCGGCCGACTCGGCGCTCGCGGCCGCCGGGGAGCGGGCCCGGGCCGCGTGGCAGGCGCGGGACTTCCGTGCCCTCGTGGCGGGGGCGCCCCGGCTCCAGCTGCAGCTGCCGGGGGCCGACCCTTCGCCGGCCGTGGGGCAGGCCCAGGCGGTGACGCTCCTCGCCGCCTACGTGCGCGGGACCCTCGAGCTCGGGGTGGAGCTCGTCTCGGCCCGCGAAGTCGGCCCCGACCGGGGGTTCGTCGAGCTGCGCCGGCGCTATCGGCCGGAGGGGACCCAGGAGGAGCGCACCGAGCTCATCCTGATCGGGTACCGGCGGGGGGGTGGGGCGGGGACGTGGCGGCTGACCGAGCTGCGGGCGGCCCCGGCCGACTGAGCGGGCGGGGTTTCTTCGGGGTCGGGGGGAGGGCGTCAAGCCCGCCGCCCCGGCTCACTTGCGTCCTGTGACGGGGCGCGGGTATATTGCCAAGCTCTTGTTAAACCCGGTTCTCGGAGAGGTTTTCGTGAAGGTTCGGTCGAGCGTCAAGCCCATCTGCGAGCACTGCAAGGTGGTCAAGCGGCAGGGCGTGGTGCGCGTGATCTGCAAGCGTACTCCCAAGCACAAGCAGCGGCAGGGCTGAGCCATGGCGCGTATCGCTGGGGTGGACCTGCCGCGCGACAAGCGCGTGGAAGTGGCGCTGACCTACATTTTCGGCATCGGCCGTCCGACGAGCCACCGGCTCCTGTCGGAGACCGGCGTCAGTCCCGACACTCGGGTCCGTGACCTTTCGGACACCGAGGTCGCGCGTCTCCGCCAGGTGATCGAGCGCTCCGTGAAGGTCGAGGGCGCGCTCCGCACCGAGGTGGCGATGAACATCAAGCGGCTGATGGACATCGGCAGCTATCGCGGCACGCGTCATCGCCGCGGGCTCCCGGTCCGCGGCCAGCGTACGCACACCAACGCCCGCACCAAGAAGGGCCGCCGCGTGGCCATCGCGGGCAAGAAGAAGGCGACGAAGAAGTAAATGACCGCTCCCCAGACCCCCGCTGCGTCCGCGCCGGCGGCGCCGGCCAAGGCGCCGGCCGCCAAGCGCGCGAAGAAGGTCGTCGAGTCCGAGGGCATCGCCCACATCTCGGCCACCTTCAACAACGTCCTGATCACCATCACGGACCTCAAGGGCAACGCCCTCGTGTGGGGCACCGCCGGCAAGGCGGGCTTCAAGGGTTCGAAGAAGTCCACCCCGTTCGCCGCCACGGTGGCCGCCGAGAACTGCGGCCGCGAGGCGATGAACCTGGGGCTCCGCCGGGTCCACGTGCGGGTGCAGGGTCCGGGCAGCGGGCGCGAGTCCGCGGTCCAGGCGCTGGCCGCCGCCGGCCTGCGCGTCGTGTCCATCCGTGACGTCACGCCGATCCCGCACAACGGCTGCCGTCCTCCCAAGAAGCGGCGGGTCTGAGCCATGTCGCGTTACACCGGTCCGGCCTGCCGGCTCTGCCGCCGCGAGGGCACCAAGCTGTTCCTGAAGGGCACCCGCTGCCTCACCGAGAAGTGTGCGGTGGAGCGTCGCGCCTACCCCGCCGGCCAGCACGGCCAGGGCGGCGGCCGCGCGCGCAAGGCGTCCGAGTACGCCAAGCAGCTGCGTGAAAAGCAGAAGGTGAAGCGTCAGTACGGGCTGTCCGAGCGGCAGTTCCGCAACGTCTTCGCCGACGTCACCCGGCTTCCCGGGGTCAAGGGCACCAACCTGCTCGTGGCCCTCGAGAGCCGGCTCGACAACATCGTGTACCGCCTCGGCTTCGCCCCGAGCCGCCGCGCCGCGCGCCAGCTGGTGCGCCACGGCCATATCGAGGTGAACGGCCGCCGCGTCGACATCCCGTCCTACCGGGTCGAGGTGGGGCAGGAGGTCCGGGTGGCGCCGGCCAGCCGTGAGCTCACCGTGGTGCAGGCCTCGCTCGAGCGCGCCCAGCGGGGCCAGGCGCTCAGCTGGGTCTCGGTGGACGCCGGCAAGGCGGCCGGCCGGATCCTCGAGCGGCCCGCGCGAGAGGCCATCCCGATCAACGCCCAGGAACAGCTCATCGTCGAGCTGTACTCGAAGTGACCATGAGCATCGACCTTACCGGGCTCGTCCGGCCGCACTTCGTCGAAATGACGAAGCGGGACGACAACCCCAACGTCGCCGAGTTCCGCCTCCAGCCGCTGGAGCGCGGGTTCGGCTACACCCTCGGCAATTCGCTCCGGCGCCTCCTGCTCTCCTCCCTCCGGGGGAGCGCGGTGTGGGCGTTCCGGCTCGACGGCGTCGTCCACGAGCACCAGACGGTGCCCGGCGTCCTCGAGGACGTGCACCAGATCATCCAGCGGCTCAAGAACCTGGTGCTGGTGCTCTCCGACGACGTCGACGAGGCGGTCCTCAAGATCAAGCGCGACGGCGCCGGGCCGGTCTACGCCCGCGACATCACGCCGAACGCCAACGTCCGCGTGGTCAACCCCGACCACCTGCTGTTCACCCTCCAGGACGACCGGGAGATCTCGGCCGAACTGTACGTGAACAAGGGCCGCGGCTACGTCGAGGCCGAGCTCCAGCCGGCCGACCGCTCGCTCCCGGTGGACGTCGTGCGGATCGACTCGATCTACAACCCGGTCCGGCGCGCCAACTTCACCGTCGCGGAGACCCGCGTCGGCCAGCGCACCGACTACGACCGGCTGACGGTCCAGGTCGAGACCAACGGCACCATCACCCCCGAGGACGCGATCGCCTACGCGGCCGCCCTCGCGCAGGAGCACTTCCGGCACTTCGTCGAGTTCGGCAAGGTGCCGCAGGGACGTGAGCGCGCCGCCGCCGTCGCCGGCGGGGACGACGAGCTCCGCGCCCGCCTGGCCCAGCCGATCGACGACTTCGGCCTGTCGGTCCGGTCGCTCAATTCGCTCAAGAACTCGAACATCCGCACCCTCGGCGATCTCGTGACCTACACCGAGGACGAGCTCCTCAAGGTCAAGAACGTCGGCGACAAGGCCCTCGGCGAGATCGCCGACCTGCTGCGGAGCCAGAAGCTCAACTTCGGGATGAGCTTCGAGGACTCCGAGGCCGGCTTCCGGGTCATCAACTGGGGCGTCGCGCCGGCCGCCCAGGCCGCCGCCGAGGGCGGAGAGGACGCGTAAATGCGCCACAACGCCAAGTCGCGCCAGCTCTCGCGCACCAGCGAGCACCGCAGCGCCCTGCTCAGCAACCTGGCCACCTCGCTCTTCGCGCACGGCCAGATCGTGACCACCGAGGCCAAGGCCAAGGAACTCCGGCCCTTCGCCGAGCGGCTCATCACGCTCGCCCGGCGGGGCGACCTCCACGCCCGGCGGCTCGCCGCCCGGCGGGTCAAGGATCCCGCGGTGCTCCAGCACCTCTTTGCCGAGATCGGGCCCCGGTTCGCCGCCCGCCCCGGTGGCTACACCCGGATCCTCAAGCTCGGCCACCGGCCGGGCGACGGCGCCGATACCGCGCGCATCGAACTGGTCGAGGGTTGAGCGCCTTGCTTCAGCCGTCCGGTAACGAAAGAAGGGGACCCGAGGGTCCCCTTTTTTTCAGCCATGCGGCGCGATCCGGGCGGCGACGCCCGGCCGGTCCGGCGTCAGACCGCCTTGGACACCCGGTTGCTCCGGATGCACTGGGTGCACACCTGCACCCGGCGCACGCTGCCCTCGCGGGTCACGCGAACGGTCTGGAGGTTCGGATACCAGCGCCGCTTGGTCTTGTTGTTGGCGTGGCTGACGTTGTTACCGCTGGTCGGCCCCTTGCCGCACACCGAGCATACCCGCGCCATCGTGGAACCCCTCGAAAAATGCCTGTTGGACGGTCCGTCAAAGCCTTGCAACATAACCTCTTGACCCGCCGCACACAACTCCCGGCGGGGAGGGCCCATGCCTAAGGCGCTCATCACCGGGATCACCGGTCAGGACGGCTCCTACCTTGCCGAACTCCTCCTCGCCAAGGGGTACCAGGTGGTGGGGGTGGTCCGGCGGTCGAGCCACGACAGCTACGAGCGGATCGGGCACCTGCTCGACCGGCTCACGGTGGTCCCGGCCGACCTGCTCGACCAGCACTCCCTGACCCAGGTGGTGCAGGAGCACAAGCCCGACGAGGTGTACAACCTCGCGGCCCAGTCGTACGTCCCCACCTCCTGGAGCCAGCCGGTGCTCACCGGGGAGTTCACCGCCCTCGGCGTCACCCGGATCCTCGAGGCGGTCCGCCTCGCCCATCCGAAGGCCCGGTTCTACCAGGCCAGCTCCTCGGAGATGTTCGGCAAGGTGGTGGAGACCCCCCAGCGCGAGACCACGCCGTTCTACCCGCGCTCGCCGTACGGGGTGGCCAAGGTGTACGGCCACTGGATCACGGTGAACTACCGCGAGTCGTACGGGATCTTCGCGGTGAGCGGGATCCTGTTCAACCACGAGTCGCCCCGCCGCGGGCTCGAGTTCGTGACCCGCAAGGTCACCGACGCCGCCGCCCGCATCAAGCTCGGGATGGCGCGCGAGCTCCGGCTCGGCAACCTCGACGCCCGGCGCGACTGGGGCTTCGCGGGCGACTACGTGGACGCGATGTGGCGGATGCTGCAGCAGCCCGAGCCGCGTGACTACGTGATCGGCACCGGCGAGCAGCACACGGTGCGCGAGCTGGTCGAGATCGCCTTCGACCGGGTGGGGCTCGACTGGAAGAAGTACGTGGTCCAGGACCCGAAGTTCATGCGCCCCGCCGAGGTGGAGACCCTGCTCGCCGACCCGGCGCGGGCGCGGGCGGAGCTGGGCTGGGAGCCGAAGACCAGCTTCCGCGACCTCATCACGATGATGGTGGACGCCGACCTGGCGCGGCTGGGTCGGAAGTGAACGTCGTCGTCACCGGGGCCGACGGGTTCGTCGGGCAGTGGCTCTGCCGGACGCTGCTCGCCGACGGCCATCGGGTGACCGGGACGCACCTCGGCGCGGCGCCGGCTGCGGGGATCCTGACCGCGGCCGAGCGGGACACGGTCGCCTGGCGGCGGCTCGACGTGCGCGATGACGGCGCGGTCGCGGCGCTCGCCGGGGAGCCGGCCGACCAGGTGGTGCACCTGGCCGGGGTCGCCTCCGCGTCGGTGGCCGCGGGCGATCCCGGGGCGGCGTGGGAGGTGAACGCCGCGGGGACGGCCCGGGTGTGCCATCAGTATTCCCGGGCCGGGCGGCCGCCGCTCGTGCTGGTGGTCTCGACCAGCGAAGTGTACGGGGCGGGGGACCCGCGGCCGCGCCGGGAGGACGACCCGGTCGTGCCGCGGTCGGCCTACGCGGCGAGCAAGGCCGGGGCGGAAGTGGCGGCGCTCGAGGTGGCCCGGCGGACCGGCCTCCGGGTGATCGTCGCGCGGCCCTTCCCGCACACCGGCCCGGGCCAGACCACCACGTTCATGGCGCCGGCGTTCGCCGGGCGGATCCGCGCGGCGCGCGACGCCGGCGCCCGCCGGGTGCCGGTCGGCAACCTGGCGCCGGTGCGCGAGCTCCTCGACATCCGCGACGTGGTCGAGGCCTACCGCGCGCTGCTTTCGCACGGCGAGCCCGGCGCCACCTACAACGTGGCGCGGGGCGAAGGGGTGAGCGTGCGCGAGGTCTTCGCGCGGCTCGCCCGGCTGCTCGGCGCCGACGTGGAAGCCGAGCCCGACCCGGCGCTGGTGCGGCCGGCCGACATCCCTCACCTGGTGGGCGACCCCGCCAGGATCCTCGCCGCGACCGGCTGGCAGGCGCGGCGCCCGCTCGACGACACCCTCCGGGACCTCGTGGATGCCCAAGCGGACTGACCTCAAGACGATCCTCCTCATCGGCTCCGGCCCCATCGTGATCGGGCAGGGGGCCGAGTTCGACTACTCCGGCACCCAGGCCGCCCGCGCGCTGCGCGAGGAGGGCTACCGGGTGGTGCTGGTGAACTCGAACCCGGCCACCATCATGACCGACCCGGAGATCGCCGACCGGACCTACATCGAGCCGGTGACGCCCGAGTGGGTGGCCAAGGTGATCGAGCGGGAGCGCCCCGACGCGCTGCTGCCGACCATGGGCGGGCAGACCGCGCTCAACGTCGCGATGGCGCTCCACGAGGACGGCACGCTCGCGAAGTTCGGCGTCGAGCTCATCGGCGCCGACGCGCGCGCCATCAAGCTGGCGGAGGACCGGGAGCAGTTCGCCCAGGCGATGCGCCGGCTCGGCCTCGCCACCCCGCAGGGCCGCACCATCACGAGCCTCGAGGACGCGCTCGAGCTGGTCGAGACCACCGGCTACCCGGCGATCATCCGGCCCTCGTTCACCCTCGGCGGGACGGGGGGCGGGATCGCCTACAACCGCGACGAGTTCGAGGTGATGGTCCGGCGCGGGCTCGACCTCTCGCCGGTCCACTCGGTGCTGGTGGAGCGCAGCATCATCGGCTGGAAGGAGTTCGAGCTCGAGGTGATGCGCGACGGCGCCGACAACGTCGTCATCGTCTGCTCGATCGAGAACGTCGACCCGATGGGGGTCCACACCGGCGACTCGATCACCGTGGCCCCGGCGATGACGCTCACCGACCGCGAATACCAGCGGATGCGCGACAGCGCCATCGCCATCATCCGCGAGATCGGCGTCGCCGCCGGCGGGTGCAACATCCAGTTCGCGGTGGACCCCGCCACCGGCGAGCAGCTGGTGATCGAGATGAACCCGCGGGTGTCGCGGTCGTCGGCGCTCGCCTCCAAGGCGACCGGGTTCCCCATCGCCCGGATCGGGACCAAGGTGGCGGTGGGGTACCGGCTCGACGAGCTCCCCAACGACATCACCCGCACCACCCCCGCCTCCTTCGAGCCGGTGCTCGACTACGTGGTGGTCAAGATCCCGCGCTTCGCCTTCGAGAAGTTCCCGGCGGCCGATCCGCGCCTCACCACCCAGATGAAGTCGGTGGGCGAGGTGATGGCGATCGGGCGGACGTTCAAGGAGGCGCTGCAGAAGGGGATCCGCGGGCTCGAGACCGGCCGGCCGGGGTGGGTGACGGGCGCGGTGCCGGCCGACGACCGGCTCCCGGACGGCGAGGTCGAGTCGGTGCGCGCCGCGCTCCGCTCCCCCACGCCCGAGCGGATCTTCCAGGTCAAGCGCGCCTTCCAGCTCGGGCTCACGGTGGAGGAGGTGGCGGAGCGGAGCGGGATCGACCCCTGGTTCCTGCGGCAGCTGCACGACCTCTTCGACGCGGAGCAGCGCTGGGCCCAGGCGCGGCCGGCGGGCGACGACGCCGACCGCGCGCTGCTGCGCGAGATGAAGCGGCTCGGCTTCTCCGACCGCCAGCTCGCCGACCTGCGGGGCGTCTCGGAGGGCGACCTCCGCGCCGCGCGCCACCGGCTCGGCGTCCGTCCGGTGTACAAGACCGTCGACACCTGCGCCGGCGAGTTCCCCTCGTCCACGCCGTACCTCTACTCCTGCTACGACGACGAGAACGAGTTCGAGCCCCCGGCCGGCGCCCGGACGGTGATCATCCTCGGCAGCGGGCCCAACCGGATCGGGCAGGGGGTCGAGTTCGACTACTGCTGCGTCCGGGCGACGCTCGCGTTCCGCGAGATGGGCTTCCGGACGGTGATGGTCAACTCCAACCCGGAGACCGTCTCCACCGACTACGACATCTCCGACACGCTCTACTTCGAGCCGCTCACGCTCGAGGACGTGCTCGAGATCGTCCACCGCGAGCGGCCGATCGGCGTCGTGGTCCAGCTCGGCGGCCAGACCCCGCTCCGCCTGGCGCGCGGCCTCGAGGCCGCCGGGGTGCGGATCCTCGGCACCTCCCCCGACGCGATCGACGCCGCGGAGGACCGCGGCCGGTTCGAGGCGCTGGCCCGCGAGCTCGGCGTGGCGCAGCCGCCCTCGGGCACGGCGCTCTCGGTGGAGGAGGCGGTGGCGGTGGCCGACCGGGTCGGGTATCCGGTGCTGGTCCGGCCGTCGTACGTCCTGGGCGGCCGCGCGATGGAGATCGTGTACGACGCCGACTCGCTCAGGCGGTTCTTCGCGATCGCCGCGCGGGTGGCCCCGGGGCACCCGGTGCTCATCGACCGGTTCCTCGAGGACGCCTTCGAGGCCGACGTGGACGCCATCGCCGACGGGACCCGCTGCGTCATCGGCGGCGTGATGCAGCACATCGAGGACGCCGGCGTCCACTCGGGCGACTCGGCCTGCGTGCTGCCCCCCTACCTCCTCACCGAGGAGCAGGTGGAGGAGATGCGGCGCCACACCCGCGCCTTCGCCCTCAAGCTCGGCGTGGTGGGGCTGCTCAACGTCCAGTACGCCATCAAGCACGGCACCGTGTACGTGCTCGAGGTGAACCCGCGGGCCTCGCGCACCGTGCCGTTCGTCTCCAAGACCTGCGGCGTCCCCTTCGCCGCGCTCGCCGCCGCCGTGATGGCGGGGAAGACGCTCGAGGAGCTCGGGCTCCACGACGACGTGGTCCAGCCGTACGTGGCGGTGAAGGAGGCGGTCTTCCCCTTCAACAAGCTCCACGGCGTGGACCTGATCCTGGGCCCCGAGATGCGCTCCACCGGCGAGGTGATGGGTATCGCCGACAGCTTCGGGATGGCCTTCGCCAAGGCGCAGGCCTCGGCCGACGGCGCCCTCCCGCTCCAGGGCACCGTGTTCATCACGGTCAACGACCACGACAAGCCCACCGTGGTCCCGATCGCGCGGCGGTTCCACGAGCTCGGCTTCCGGGTGCTCGCCACCGAGGGGACCGCGCGCTACCTGCGCCAGCGCGGCGTCCCGGCCGACCGGGTGCTCAAGGTCCACGAGGGGCGCCCCAACGCGATCGACCTGCTCCGCTCGGGGCAGATCCAGCTGCTGGTCAACACCCCGCTCGGGAAGCTGACCCAGCAGGACGACTACGCCATCCGCCAGGCGGCGCTGCAGCAGCGCGTCTCCTACACCACCACGCTCTCGGCCGCCTCGGCCGCCTGCGACGCGATCATCGCGCTGCGCAGCCGGACCGGCGCGGTCCGCTCGGTCCAGGAGTGGCACGCCCTGGCCCGCGAGAACGCCCAGGCCTGACCCCGATCCGGACCCCGCGATGACCGACTATTTCGTGCACGAGAGCAGCTACGTCGACGACGGCGCCGTGATCGGGAAGGGCACCAAGGTGTGGCACTTCAGCCACGTGATGGCCGGCGCCGTCATCGGCGAACGCTGCAACCTGGGCCAGAACGTGGTGGTGATGCCCGGCACCCGCCTCGGCAACAACGTCAAGGTGCAGAACAACGTGTCGATCTACGAGGGCGTCATCCTCGAGGACGACACCTTCTGCGGGCCGAGCTGCGTCTTCACCAACGTGATGAACCCGCGGAGCCACGTCTCCCGGAAGCACGAGTACCGCACCACCCTGGTGAAGCGCGGGGCCTCCATCGGGGCCAACGCCACCATCGTCTGCGGCGTCACGCTCGGCGAGTACTGCTTCATCGGGGCGGGGGCGGTGATCCACCGCGACGTCCCGGCCTACGCGCTGATGGTCGGGGTCCCGGCCCGGCGGGCGGGGTGGATGTGCCAGTGCGGGGAGCGGCTCCGGCTCGACGGGGGCCAGGCCACCTGCGCCGCCTGCGGGGCCCGGTACGCCGAGGCGGAAGGGACCCTCCGTCAGATTGCCCCGCCCAAGGGGCGCGGCTAAATTCAACGGCCGCAGCGCATTGCGCTGCCGCGCGCCCGGGCCCGCCGGCGGATTCCGGTCGGGCCGCGGGCGCGTCGAACTTCATCCAGAGGGTCCATCGTGGCGAACGTTCCGTTGCTCGACCTGGTCGCGCAGTACCGTGCCATCCAGGACAAGGTCCTCCCGGCCCTGCAGGCGGTCATCGACCGCCAGGGCTTCATCATGGGCGCCGAAGTCGGCCAGCTCGAGGCCGAAGTGGCCCGGTTGAGCCACGCCAAGCACGCCGTGGCGTGTGCCAGCGGCACCGACGCGCTGCTCATCCCCCTCCGCACGCTCGGCCTCAAGCCGGGCGACGAGGTGATCGCCCCGGCGTTCACCTTCTTCGCGACGGCGGGGGCCATCCACAACGCGGGCGGCCGCCCGGTGTTCGTGGACATCGAGCCCGGCACGTTCAACGTCGACCCCAAGGCGATCGAGGCGGCGGTCACCCCGCGCACCCGCGCCATCGTGCTGGTGCACCTCTACGGCCAGATGGCCGCGATGGAGCGGATCCTCCCCATCGCGAAGAAGCACGGGCTTGCGGTGATCGAGGACGGGGCCCAGTCGGTCGGCGCCCGGCGGAAGGTGGACGGCACCTGGCGGATGTCCGGCGAGCTCGGCACCGTCGGCACCCTCTCCTTCTTCCCGACCAAGAACCTGGGCGGCTGGGGCGACGGCGGGATGATGGTGACGCAGGACGACGCGGTCGCCGCGCACCTCCGGTCGCAGCGCCTCCACGGCGGCACCCGCGAGTACTACCACGACGAGGTCGGCCTCAACAGCCGGCTCGACACGATGCAGGCCGCGGTGCTCCTCGCCAAGCTGCCGTTCCTCGCCGGCTGGAACGAGGCGCGGCGCCGGCTTGCGGCCCGGTACAACGAGCGGCTGGCGGGGGTGAAGGGCGTCACCACGCCGGTCACCGACCCGGCCAACGAGCACATCTTCCACCAGTACACCATCCGCGCCGACCGGCGCGACCAGCTGGCGGAGCACCTCAAGGCCCAGGGGATCGGGCACAAGATCTACTACCCGCTGGCGCTGCACCTGCAGCCCTGCTTCGCGCCGCTGGGCTACACGCCCGGCAGCCTGCCGGTCACCGAGCGCGCGACCGCCGAGGTGATCTCGCTCCCGATCTACCCGGAGCTCACCGAGGCCCAGCAGGACCAGGTGGTCGCGGCCATCCGCGGGTTCTACGGCGCATGAAGCTGGCGATCGTGGGGTCCGGCTACGTCGGGCTGGTGGCGGGAGCGTGCTTCGCCGAGACCGGCAACGACGTGACCTGTGCGGATATCAGCGAGCGGAAGATCGCGATGCTGGGCCGCAACGAGATCCCGATCTACGAGCCGGGGCTCGAGGAGATGGTCCGGCGCAACCAGGCCGAGGGCCGGCTCCGGTTCACCACCGACGTGGGCGGCGCGGTCAGCGCCGCCCGCGTGGTGTTCATCGCGGTGGGGACGCCGGAAGGGGAGGACGGGTCCGCCGACCTCCAGCACGTGCTCGCGGTGGCCAGGACGATCGGCACGCATATGCGGTCGCCCACCATCGTGGTCACCAAGTCCACGGTGCCGGTGGGGACGGCGGCCAAGGTGCGCGCCGCCATCGCCGCGGAGACCCAGATCCCGTTCGTGGTCTGCTCCAACCCCGAATTCCTGAAGGAAGGGGCGGCCATCGACGACTTCATGAAGCCGGACCGGGTCGTCATCGGCGTGGAGGACGACGAGGCGCGCGAGGCGCTGCGCGAGCTCTACTCTCCCTTCGTCCGGAGCGGCAACCCGATCCTCTTCATGGACATCGCCTCGGCGGAGGTCACCAAGTACGCCGCCAACGCGATGCTCGCGACCCGGATCTCGTTCATGAACCAGGTCGCCAACTTCTGCGAGCTGGTGGGCGCCGACGTCGACCTCGTCCGCCGCGGCATCGGGACCGACCGCCGCATCGGGCAGGCGTTCCTCTTCCCGGGGCCGGGGTACGGCGGCTCCTGCTTCCCCAAGGACGTGAAGGCGCTCATCCGCACCGGGCAGGAGCAGGGGATGCGGTTCGACGTGCTCGAGGCGGTGGAGTCGGTCAACGCGCGGCAGAAGCTGCGCCTGCTCGAGAAGGTGCAGGGGGCCCTGGGCCCGGCGCTGGGCGGCCGGACGGTGGCGGTCTGGGGCCTCGCCTTCAAGGCCGAGACCGACGACATGCGCGAGAGCCCGGCGATCCCGCTGGTCGAGGGGCTGCTCTCGGCCGGGGCGCGGGTGCAGGCGCACGATCCCAAGGCCCACGAGACCGCGCAGGCGGTCTTCGGCGACCGGGTGACCTACGCCGCCGATCCGTACGCGGCGGCCGAGGGCGCCGACGCGCTCTGCATCGTGACCGAATGGCTGGTGTACCGCACGCCGGACTTCGGCCGCCTCAAGGCCGCGCTCCGGCGGCCGCTGGTGCTCGACGGCCGCAACCTCTTCGACCCGGCGCGGATGACGGCGCTCGGGTTCGAGTATCACGGCGTGGGACGGAGGCGCGCGTGAGGGTCCTGATCACCGGGGCGGCCGGGTTCCTCGGCTCGCACCTGACCGACCGGTTCCTGGCCGAGGGGCACTCGGTGATCGGGATGGACAACCTGATC
>CAMLHU010000022.1 GCA_946479825.1 uncultured Gemmatimonadota bacterium | reverse complement strand
GCGTCACACCGACATCGCCCTGCAACGCGGCGACCTGATACGCCGAATTCCGGAACAGTTGCCCGACGAATTGCCCCGGGAATCCGAGGGTGCACTGGAAGGTGAAGCCCAGGTGGAACGCCTCACCCGGTGCCGTGCGCACGGACTTGGTGGCCCCGGCGACCGTGCAGTTCGGGGGGATCCCGGCCAGGGCGATGGTGTGATCGCCGGCGGGGAGTTGCAGGGTGTCGTTCGCCGCCGTGGCCCTGGGGGCGGCGGAGTCACCATCGATGATGAGCGAGTACGGCGGAGAGGGGTGCCGCAACCCGGTCGACGCGATCTGGACTTCGACCGTCCCGGTGGCCGAACCGGGTCCGGTCGCATCGGTCCCGCACGCGCCGACCAACAGCGCGGTGGCCGCGAAAATGGGATCTCTATGCGGACCCATACCCCACAATGGGGGCCGGGGCCGGGGGTGTCAATGGCCCCGCCTGAACGCCACCGCGCCCGCCGGCTTGGGCCGGCGGGCGCGGGGCGTGACGGACGGCGCTACTGCAGCCGCGGGTTGGTGCTGCGGGGCGCCTTTTCGCAGGCCGGCCAGGTGGTCGGGATCCGGAAATACCTGGCGTACGGGCTGTTGAGCCCGGCGCGCCGGGCGAGCGCCGTGTCGGCCGGGTTGGCCTTGGCCGAATCCACCAGCGCCTGGTGCTGGGCGGCGAGGGCCACGAGGTCCACCCGGTCGCGGCTCACCGTCGCCGGGTCCTCCGACGCCAGGTAGGCCAGCATCGCCACCAGGGTCGCGTTCGACTTGAGGTCGTCGAACACGACCTTGTCGTAGGTGTCCCGGTTGGTGTGCCAGGTGTAGTTGCCGTAGTCCCACGGCAGGCCGCCGAGTTCGATGGCCGGGGCGCCGTAGCAGACGAACGACGCGTGGTCGCTGCCGCCGCCGCCGGGGATCCCGGCGCCGCCGAAGTTGATCTGGTCCTTGAACACGGTCGGGATGCTGTCGAGCCAACGCTGCAGGTGCGCCGCGGCGTCGGGGAACCCGCCGCCGCTCACCCGCACGATCCGCCCGGTGCCGTTGTCCTGGTTGAGCAGGACCTGCAGCCCCTTCACCACTTCCGGGTGGTCCTCGGTGAAGGCGCGCGAGCCGACCAGCCCCTCCTCCTCGCTGCTCCAGTGCCCCACCAGGATGGTCCGCTTGGGGTGCGGATAGGCCAGCTTCAGGATCCGCATCGCCTCGAGCATCGTGAGCGTGCCGGTCCCGTTGTCGGTGGCGCCGGACGAGCCGTCCCACGAGTCGAAGTGGGCCGAGAGCACCACGTACTCGTTCGGCTTCTCGGTGCCGGGGATGGTGGCGATGGTGTTGAACACCGGCTGCTCGCCGAGCAGCGTGGCGTCGAGGTTGAGCCGGAGCTTGGGGTGCCGGTCGTCCTCGGTGAGCCGGTACACGAGGCCGTAGTCCTCGCACGAAAGCGCGATGGCCGGGGCCTTGGTGTCATAGGTCTCGAAGATCTCGATGGTCCCCCAGCCGTCCTTCGGGCGCGAGGTCAGGAACCCGGCCACGCCGGCCTGCTCCATCCGCACGCCGAGCGACCCGGTGCCGAGCGCCAGCGAGTAGCCGGTGGCCTTGATCCGCTCGGCCCAGTCGGTCCGGATGCTGGTCCAGAGCGAATCCATCCGCGCCAGCGAGGCGGGGGTCGCGTTCTCCTTCCAGTCGTCGGCCGGCCGGCAGCTCGGCCGGGCCGGCGCCACCAGCACGAGCTTGCCCTTGGCGCTCGGCAGCCACTTCACGAACTCGGTGCTGTCCTTGAAATGCGGCAGGATCACGGTGCCGGCGACCAGGTCCTTCTTGTGGGTGCCGGGGCTCCACGCCAGCATCGTCCCCTCGAGCGTCCGCACCCGCGGCGCGATCAGGTCGATGTGCGAATACCCCCGGCGCCAGCCGCGCCAGGTGCCGTACCGCTCGTTCTTCGCCTGGATCCCCCAGCCGGCGTAGGTCTTCACCAGCCAGTCGTTGGCGCGCCGCTGGTCGGGGGAGCCGGTGAGCCTGGGCCCGAGCGAGTCGAACAGCGTGCGGGCGAGGCGGTCAGTCTCGGAGCTGTCCATCCCGAGGGTCCAGAGCCGGTGGATGACCGGGTCGTTGGTCGGGAAGGTCTGGGCGGCGAGCGGACGGATCCCGCCCAGGAGGGCGAGGCCGGTCGCGGCCGCGAGGAGGCGCTTGAGCATCGTTCGAAGTCCGGTGGAGGTTCGGGCCTACTTGAGGACGCGGATCTTGATGTTGCGGAGCGACAGCGTGCCGTCGTGGTCGCCCTGGATGCCGATGTAGCCGCTCTTCGCGAGCCCGTAGTGCGGCCACTTGCCGAACTTGCTCGCCGCCACCTTCGCCTTCCAGTCGGCGCTGCCGAGCGTGTATTCGAGCAGCTTCTGCCCGTTGAGCCAGTGCTCGACGTGGTCGCCCCGCACCACGATCCGGGCGGTGTTCCACTCGCCGGCCGGGCGCTCGAAGCCCGCGGGCGACGGATAGAGCGCGTAGTCGGCGCCGGCCGAGGTGAGGCGGCTGGTGCCGTCGGGGGCGTTGGCGTCGTCGAGGAGCTGGTACTCGGGGCCGCTCCAGTAGACGTGGTCGTACTCCTCGGTGCCGTGGTAGAAGATCCCCGAGTTGCCGCCGGTGGTGAGCTTCCAGTCGAGCTGCAGCTCGAAGTTGCGGTACTTCTTCCGGGTGACGAGGTCGCCCACGCTGGTGGCCTTGGTGATCGTCCCGTCGGCGACGGTCCAGCCGGCCGGCACCTGCTTGGCGCGGTAGCCACGCCATTGATCCATCGTGCGGCCGTCGAAGAGCAGCTTCCAGCCGGCGTCCTTTTCGGCCGCGGTGAGGGTGTTGGGTGCGGCGTCGGTCGCCTGCTGGGCGGCGAGCGGAGCGGCGACGAGCGAAGCGGCAAGCGCCAGGGCGGCGCGCAGGGTCGGGCGGACCGGCATCGGGATCCTCAGTCTGTGGTGGGAACGGGAACTATACGCGCGGGGCGAGGGGGAAGTTGGGCGCGTGGGCGCGTGGGCGCAGGGGCGCAGGGGCGCAGGGGCGCACGGGCGCGTGGGCGTGGGGGCGGTAGATCAACGGGACGCGGGATGCCAGCCGGGCCCGCGGAGCGGCTTGCCGGGGAGGGCGCCGGTCATCTTGCCGTCGGCGATGACGGGCACGCCGTTCACCAGCACCCAGCGCATCCCGACCGACAGCTGGTTGGGCCGCTCGAAGGTGGCCAGGTCGCGCACGCTGTCGGGGTCGAAGACGACGACGTCGGCCCACATCCCCTGCTTGAGCACGCCGCGGTCCGTCAGGTGCATCCGCTGGGCCGGCAGCGAGGAGAACTTGCGGATCGCCTCGGGGAGCGAGAGCAGGTGCTCCTCCCGCACGAACTTCCGCAGGATCCTGGGGAACGTCCCGTACGCCCGCGGATGCGGGTGCTCGGCGCCGAGCGGACCGTCGGGGGACGTTCCCTGGGAGTCGTTGTCCACCGAGGTCCAGGGCTGGCGGAGCGCCAACTCTACATCGGCTTCCGACATCGCGAAGACCGCCACGGAGGTGTAGGCCCGGTCGGCGATCAGCAGGTCGCAGAGGGCGTCGATCGGGTCCTTGTGCTGCGCCTTGGCCACCTGCGCCAGCGTCATCCCCTGATACTTCATCAAGGCCGGGTCCTGCACCACGCTGATGAGCACCGCTTCCGGACCCGGGATCTCCTGCCATTCGTTGTCCCAGCTCTTGTCGGCGGTGAGCATGTCCTTGCGGATGCGGGCCCGCTGGGCCGGATCCTTGAGCCGCGCGATCATCGCGGCGTCGCCGCCGTCGTGCGCCCAGGGCGGGATGAACGCGGAGAGCGAGTTGAACCACGCCGTGTAGGCGTAGGTGTCGGCGGTGACGTCCACGCCGCTCGCGCGGGCCGCGTCGATCTGGGCGACGACCGCCGGCATCCGGCCCCAGTTGGGCTTCCCGGCGGCCTTGAGGTGCCAGATCTCGACCGGGATGCCGGCCTCGCGGCCGATGCGGATGGCCTCGTCGATCGCGGCGGTCTCGTCGTTGCCTTCCGACCGCATATGGGTGGCGTAGATGCCGCCGAAGCGCGCCGCTTCCTGTGCCAGCGCGACGAGCTCCCCGGTCTTCGCATACGGCGCCGGCGCGTACTGGAGCGAGGTCGAGACCCCCATCGCCCCCTGTTGCATCGCCTGCCGCACGAGGGCGCGCATCGAGTCGAGCTGGACCGGCGTGGGGGTCACGTTCGAGTCGCCGAGCACCATCCGGCGGACCTGGGTGGCGCCGACGTAGGTGGCGAGGTTGATCCCCATTCCCTGGCGCTCAAGCCGGGCGAAGTACTGATCCAGCGTCCGCCAGTCGGGGACGATGTGCAGGTGGTCGTAACCGACCTGGTCGGCGTGGATGATGGCGTCGTCGAGCGGCGCCACCGAGCCCCCCTCGCCGGTGATCTCGGTGGTGATCCCCTGGTAGATCTTGGACGGGAGCCGCGGGTCCACCAGGATGGTGAGCTCCGACTGGCCCAGCATGTCGATGAAGCCGGGGGCCACGACCATCCCGTGCGCGTCGATGCGGGTGGTGGCGGTCGCGTCGTCGAGCCGCCCGATGGCCGCGATCCGGCCGTCCTTGATGCCGACGTCGCCCTGGTACCACGGCGAGCCGGTCCCGTCGATGATGCGGCCGTGCGAGATGACGACGTCGAACGTCGCGGGGGACTGGGCGGCGAGCGGCGCGGCCAGGAGCAGGGACGCCGACAGGGCGGCGGCCAGGGCACGGCGGGTCATCGGGGCCTCGGGAGTGGCGGCGTGCAGGGAATCCAAAGATGCACGCGAAGTCGCCGAGCGCCAGCGCCTCGCGGCGGCGTGTATCTTCTCAGCGTGACCCGCCAGCGCCTCGCCCTCGCCTGCTGCCTCGCGTTGCTCCCCGCCGCGGCCGCCGCCCAGCGCGCGCCGTACCGCGATCCCACCCTGACCCCGGACGCGCGCGCCGCCGACCTCCTCTCCCGGATGACGGTCGAGGAGAAGTTCTGGCAGCTCTACATGAGCCCCGGCGACCTCCGCGACCCGGCGCACGACTACTCGCACGGGGCCTTCGGGCTCCAGGTCCGCGAACCCGGCGACTCGCTCGCCCCCGACGCCGCGCGCCGGCAAGCGGCCCGGCTCGACTCGATCCAATGCTACTTCGTCACCCAGACCCGACTCGGCATCCCGATCATCCCGTTCGAGGAGGCGGTGCACGGACTGCTGGCGCCGCAGGCGACCGCGTTCCCGGCGGCCATCGCGCTCGCGGCCACCTGGGACACGGCGCTGGTGAGCCGGGTGGCGGGGGCCATCGCCGATGAGGCCCGGAGCCGGGGCATTCGGCAGGTGCTCTCGCCGGTGGTCAACGTCGCGAGCGACGTGCGGTGGGGCCGGGTAGAGGAGACCTACGGCGAGGATCCGCTGCTCGCGTCCCAGATGGCGCGCGCGTACGTCGCGGCGTTCGAGCGGCGCGGCGTGGTGACGACCCCGAAGCACTTCGTGGCCAACGTGGGCGAGGGCGGGCGCGACAGCTACCCGATCGAGGTGAGCGACCGGCGGCTCGAGGAGGAGTACTTCCCGCCCTTCGAGGCGGCCATCGGCGCCGGCGCACGGTCGCTGATGAGCGCGTACAACTCGGTGGACGGCGTCCCCGCGAGCCAGGACCGTCACCTGCTCACCGACGTCCTGCGCAACAGATGGAAATTCCCGGGGTTCGTGATCTCCGACGAATCCGCCGTCGGCGGTGCGACGGTGCTGCACTTCACCGAGCCCGACACGCCGACCGCCGCGGCGGACGCGCTCGCGGCCGGGCTCGACGTGATCTTCCAGGGCTCGTACGAGGAGCACACTCCCTACCTCCGCGCGTTCACCTCCGGCAAGATCCCGCCGGAGGTGGTCGACTCCGCGGTCGCGCGGGTGCTACGGGTCAAGTTTGCGCTGGGCCTGTTCGACGATCCCTACGTGGATCCCGACTCTGCGGCCGCGAGGGCGGCCGACCTGGAGCATCGTGTGCTGGCGTCGGAATCGGCCCGGCGCTCGCTGGTGTTGCTCCGGAACGTGCGGCACACGCTGCCGCTGGCCGAGAACGGCGGGACGATCGCCGTGATCGGCCCGGATGCCAGCTCGCCGAGGCTCGGCGGGTACAGCGGGCCTGGGATCCGCGTCGTCTCGATCCTCGACGGGATCCGCCGCCGCGCCGGCCGGGGCACCCGCGTGGCGTATGCGCCCGGGCCGGGGCGGGGCGGGGACGATGCCGTCACGGTCCCTGCCTCGGCGTTCGGTGCCGGCCTCGCGGCGGCCTACTTCAGCGGGATCGCAGCCGAGGGGACGCCGGCGGCCACGCGAGTGGATCGGGCCGTGGACTTCAACTGGACCTTCGAGGCGCCGGTCGCCGCTGTCGCGCGCGACTGGTTCGCGGCCAAATGGACCGGCACCATCACCGCGCCGCGGTCCGGCGTGCGCCGGCTTGGCGTGGATGCCGACGACGGCTATCGCCTGACGCTCGACGGGAACGTGCTGCTCGACCGGTGGGACAAGGTCTCCGGCGGGGCGCGGTTCGCCGAGGTGCGCCTGGCGCCGGGGTCGCGGCACCGGATCGAGCTCGAGTATCGAGTGTCGCGCGGGAACGGGAAGATCCGGCTCCTGTGGGACACCACGGCCGCCGGGGCGTGGCGCCGCGAGATCGACCGGGCGGCAGGGGTGGCTCGCCGGAGCGCGGTCGCAGTGGTCGTTGCGGGGATCGAGGAAGGGGAGTTCCGCGACCGCGCGTCGCTGGCGCTGCCGGGGCATCAGGAGGAACTCATCAGCGCCGTCGCCGCCACCGGCACGCCCACCGTCGTGGTCCTGGTCGGCGGGAGCGCCGTCACGATGTCGGCGTGGCTCGACCGGGTGGGGGCGGTGCTCGACGCGTGGTATCCCGGCGAGGCGGGGGGTGAAGCGGTGGCGGCGGTGCTCTTCGGCGACGCCGACCCGGCCGGGCGGCTCCCGATCACCTTCCCGGTGCGCGAGGGCCAGCTGCCGCTCACCTACGACCACAAGCCCACCGGCCGAGGCGACGACTACGTGGACCTGACCGGGCAGCCGCTCTTCCCGTTCGGCTACGGCCTGAGCTACACCACGTTCGACTATCGCGACCTCGTCATCGAGCGCGACACCATCGGGCCCGGCGACTCGACCGTCGTGCGCTGCACCGTGACCAACACCGGGTCGCGCGCCGGCGACGAGGTGGTGCAGCTCTACCTGCACGACGAGCTCGCGTCGGTGGCCCAGCCGGTCATCCGACTTGCCGGCTTCGCGCCGGTGCACCTCCTTCCGGGCGAGTCGCAGGAGGTGCGCTTCACCCTCGGCCCTCAGCAGCTCCGGATGCTCAACGCCGCGATGCGGTGGGTGGTGGAGCCGGGGAGCTTCCGGGTGATGGTCGGCCGGTCGTCGCGGGACATCCGCCTGGCGGGGAGGGTGTGGGTGAGGAAGTGAAAGGTGAAAGGTGAAGAGTGAACGGTGAGACGGGAGGCGGGAGACGAGTGGGCGGCGAGCGCCGTGCCGCGGGCCGGCTCGGAGACCGTGACGCGAACCCTCCCGCCGCCCATCTCTCGTCCCCCTTCTCCCTTCATACTCTTCACTTCTCACTTCTTCGTTCTCCTTTCTCGCTCTCCTCATCCCGTCCGGGCGAACGTAGCCGCACCTGATCGGGGAGGATCCGATGTCGGCGCGTACCGCCCTCAAGGTGGTGCTCTGGGTGGGCCTGGCGGGAACGGCCTTCTCGGGGACGCTGGTCTGGCGGGAACTGATCCATCGCACGGCGGGATGCACGCCGCTCGGCTCGTCGGGAACGATCCTCGGCTACCCGCCGTGCGTGTACGGCCTGGTGATGTACCTGGTGCTCGTCGCCGTCTCGGCGCTCGGCCTTCGGTCCGGGCGGTGAGTCAGCTCAGAGCGCCTGGCGGACCTTCGTGAAGCTGGTGCGGATCTCCGCCGCCAGCGCCTTCGCCTTCTCCTCGATCCGGTCCGCGGCCTCCCGCGCCGCGCCCCGTCCCGCCTCCGCGCGCTGCCGCAGGTCGGCGAGCTTGGCCTCCGCGTCGGCCAGGTAGTCGCGCGCCTCCGCTCGGCCCAGATGCGCCTGCAGCCGCAGCTCGTCGCGTTCCCGCTCGAGGTCGGCGATCAGTTTCTTCCAGGTGGCGTTGAGGTCGGGCATCGGCTCCTCCGGTGGACGTGAACGTGGCCGTCCTGCGCAGAATGTCGACGGATCCGCCGCAATGCAAGGTGAAACGGCGCTGAAACGAAGTTCACGGCCCCGCCGTTGTGCACCCTATGCCCCGACCCGCGCCTCCGCCCCGACTCCGTCCCCGCCGCCTGGTCGCCGCGGCGCTGCTGGTGGCCGTGCTCGACATCGCGTACGTCATCGTCCTGTACGTCGTCGTCCGGCGCGTCACCACGGTCGAGCGGATCTTCCAGTCGATCGCTGCGGGGGTGCTCGGTCCCGCCTCCTTCGGCGGCGGGTGGCGCACGGCCACGCTTGGCGCCGCTCTGCACCTCGTGATCGCCTCGACGTGGACGGCGGCGTTCGCCGTGGCGTATGGTGGGGTGGCGGCGGTCCGGCGCGCCAGCGGCACGACCCGCGGCGCGGTGGCCACCGGTCTCGGATACGGGATGTTCGTCTGGCTGGCGATGGAGCTCGTGGTCGTGCCGCTCAGCCGGGCGCAGGCGATGCCACCCACGCTCCCGATGTTCTGGGTCGACCTGGTCCAGCAGGGGGTCTGCGTCGGGCTCCCGATCGTGCTGCTGACGCGGGTCCGCCCGCCCGATCAGCCGTAGTGGGCCATCGGGTGCACGAGGTTGACGAGGAAGAGCCAGATCGGCTGGAAGATGGGATCGAATACCCGCCACGCGATGATGATCCCGACGATCGCGAGGGCGCGATGGGTGAGGATGGCGTGCTCGTAGCGGCGGCCGAGCGCGTCGGAGAGGAAGAGCGGCGGAACCCCGCTGCCGTCGAGCGGCGGGACGGGGATCAGGTTGAACGTGCCGAGGAGCAGGTTGAGCGAGAAGAACGCGCTCGCCAGAAACGCGAGCGCCGGCCAGACGCCGTCCGCGTCGGTCGCTTCGACCACTCGGCCGAAGGTGACGCTCTCGGGGGCGTGGAACACGCCGGCATAGAGCCCGGCCCGGATCGCGAGCGCGGCGACGAGCACCAACGAGAGGTTGGCGATCGGGCCGGCCAGCGCCATCGCCGCCGCGCGGCGCGGGTGCCTTAGCGCCCACTCGGGGTCGTAGGGCGCGCTGGCAAAGCCAAGGGGCCAGCCGGTGGCCGCCACGGAGAGGAGCGGGAGCACCACCATCCCGAACGGTTCGCGCTTGATGTGCGGCCGCGGGTCGAGGGTCACTTGCCCGCCGTGGTAGGCGGTGCGATCGCCGCCCCGGAACGCGACCCACGCGTGCGCCGCCTCGTGCAGCGTGGTGGAGAAGAGAAAGACGACGTAATAGACCAGGCCGCTGGCAAGATCGGGCATGCGGGTGGGGAGAAAGGTGCCGGGAAATGTGTAGCCATCGATCGCTGGACGCTATCCGCTATCCGCTATCCGTACGGGATCGCTTCCCGAGTCTTCTCCCTTTCGGCCGAGGTCTCCGATGCTCCGACGCTCCTCCCTGGCGCTCTTCCTCCTTGCCGCCCCGGTCGCGGCGCAGCAGGCGCCGCCGGGGTGTACGATGCCCGAGCAGCGCCAATTCGACTTCTGGGTCGGGGAGTGGAACGTGACCGACAGTACCGGAGCGGTGACCTATGGGACCAGCTCGGTGACGCGGGAGGAGGCGGGGTGCCTGGTCCACGAGCACTGGGCCGGCGCCAAGGCGGGCACGGGCCAGAGTCTCAACTTCCTTGACCGGCGCACCGGCCAGTGGACCCAGGCGTGGGTCGGGAGCGCGGGCGGGACCCTCATCATGACCGGACATCTGGAGGGGACCGCGATGGTCCTGGTCGGCGAGGGGCTCAACCCCAAGGGCCAGGTGGTCATCAACAAGGTCCAGTGGATCCCCGAACCAGACGGCCGGGTGCGCCAGTTCTGGCAGGTGTCGCGCGACGGCGGACAGAGCTGGGTGACGGCGTTCGACGGATGGTACAGGAGGAAGTGAGGAAAGCCGCGCAGGGGCACAGGGGCGCAGGGGCGCAGAGGCGCAGAGGCGCAGAGGCGTAGAGGCGTAGCGGGGCGGTCGTCATCCTGAGGGAGCGAAGCGACCGAAGGATCCCTCCGTGGTCCACAGAGGGATCCTTCGCTTCGCCGCTGTCCCACCTCTACCCCACCTTCCCGCTCACCTTCCGGTACACGTACACGAAATACGCCGTCGCGAGTGCCATGCCGGGAATCCACCAGAGCAGGCCGAGTCGGAGGCTGGCGGGGTCGGCGGCGGCGGAGCGGGCGGTGATGGAGAAGGCGGGGCTCACGGTGGACGTGAGCATGTTCGGGAAGAGCGCGGCGGCGGTGGCGGCAAGGATCCCGACGATGAGCGCGGCGGAGCCGAGGAACGGCAGCAGGTGCCGGGGGCCGTGCAGGGTGAGCCGCACGCCGGCGAGCCCCGCCACCGCGAGCAGCGCCGGGACCATCGGCCACCCTCGGCCGATGATCGTGCCGAAGAAACCGGGGTGGACGCGCCACGTGAGGAACGTGGCCACCACGCCGACGCCGACGACCGTCCACCAGAGCCGTCCGGCGAAGGCGAGCGCGCGTTCGCGCACCGGTCCCTCGGTCTTCCACGCCAGGAACGTGGCGCCGTGCAGTGCCACGATGGCGACGCTCCAAAGCGCCGCGGTCACGGTGTAGTAATCGAGGATGCCGAGGTCGGGGCCGGTGGGCCGGAAGTCGGTGAAGAGCGGGAGGTGGAACCACCCGCTCGCGTCCACCGGCACGCCGCGGAGGAGGTTGCCGAACGCCGCGCCGAGGAACACCACGATCAGGAGCGACGCGAACTGGAGCGTCGTGTCCCAGAACGAGCGCCAGAGCGGGTGCGGCTCGTGGGAGCGGAGCTCGACGGCGAGCCCGCGGAGGATGAGGAGCCAGAGCAGGATGATCAGCGGCAGGTAGAACCCGCTGAACCCGGCGGCGTAGGCGTCGGGGAAGGCGAAGAAGAGCGTCCCCCCGGCGGCGATGATCCAGACCTCGTTGCCGTCCCACACCGGTCCGATGGCGGCGAGCACCTGGCGCCGTTCGGCGTCGGTCCGCGCGACCAGCCTATGCAGCATCCCGGCGCCGAAGTCGAACCCGTCGAGCGTCACGTACACCGCGAGCATCACCGACACGAGGCCGTACCAGAGCGCGTGCATCGGTCACCTCTCCCCGTCGGCCGCCGGGGCGGGGGCCGGGCCGTGGCCGATCTCCCGCCCGACGAGGTAGAGGAAGACGAGGCCCATCACGAAGTAGAGCCCGGTGAACCCGATGGTGGTGAACACGACGTTCCCGGCGTGGACCGCGGGCGATCCGCCGGCCTCGGTCCGGAGCAGGCCGTACACCAGCCACGGCTGGCGGCCGAGCTCCGCGGTGATCCAGCCGGCCGTGGTGGCGATGTAGGGGAACGGGAACGCGAGCATCAGCGCCCAGAGCACCGGGCGGGATCGCTCGAGCCGGCCGCGCCAGAGCAGGAATCCGGCGGTCGCCATCAGCAGGAGGAGGAGCGTGCCGAGGCCGGCCATGATGTGGTAGCTGTAGTACAGGAGCGGGATGTTGTCGGGCCACTCCGATTCGCTGAAGGCGTCGAGCCCCTGCACGGTGGAGCCGAACGAGCCGTAGGTGAGGAAGCTCAGCATTCCCGGCGCCACGATCGGGTTCTCGAGCACCCGGCGGTCCACGTCGGGCTGGCCGATGATCGAGAGGTCGGCGCCCGGTCCGCCGCGGAAGAGTCCTTCCATCGCGGCAAGCGTGACGGGCTGGTGCCGGGCCACCTGCTTCCCCTGCTGGTCGCCGGTCGGGAAGATCTGGAGCGCGCTCGCGATGAGCGCCGCGGTGACGCCGACCCTGAGGAACGTGCGCGCGTCGTCGACGTGCCGCTCCGAGAGGAGCCAGAACGCGCCGACGGCCGCGACGACGGTGCCCGACGTCACCACCGACGCGCTCATGTTGTGGGCGTACTGCCAGAGGGCCCACGGGTTGAGGAGGAGCCCGGCGAGGCTCGTCACCTGCAGCGACCCGTCCGAGGCCATGGCGTAGCCGGCAGGATGCTGCATGAACGCGTTGGTGACGATGATGAAGTACCCGGAGAGCCAGCTGCCGAGGGCGAGGCCGGCGGCGGCGAGGGCGTGGGCCCGGGCGCTCATCCGCCGCTCGCCGAAGAGCACCAGGCCGAGCAGCGTGGACTCGAGGAAGAAGGCGAAGACCCCTTCCATCGCGAGCGGCTGGCCGATGACGCCGCCGGCGTAGCGCGAGAAGTACGCCCAGTTGGTGCCGAACTGGAATTCGAGCGGGATCCCGGTCACCACGCCGACGACGAAGTTGATGCCGAGGATGCGGGCCCAGAACCGCGCCGCGCGGGCCCAGCGTTCGTCGCCGGTGCGGAGCTGGCGCCACTTCATCAGGGCGATGAGGAGCGCCAGCCCCATCGTCAGCTGGGGGAAGAGGTAGTGGTAGGTCGCCGTGAAGGCGAACTGCAGGCGGTCCCACAGCATCGGGGGTGTCCGTTACCTCGGCCAGAGCCAGCCGAACACCCCGGCCGTGAACAGCGCGTAGAGCAGCGCGTCGAGGGTGGAGCGAACGGTGGCGGGGACCGACCTGCCGAACCAGATCGTGGCCTGCCAGATGCCGAAGCCGTAGGCCAGGAAGGCCGCGGTCCCCACGAAGCGGAACACCTCAAGGTACGTTGCGCCGAGGTTGAGGGCGTGGGAGGTCAGGTAGGCCGCGAAGACGTTGATGATCAGGGAGTACACGAACCAGCCGGCCAAATTCTTCCCCATCGAGAACGGCCCGTTCGGGAAGACGGTCATCATCACCACCGGCCCGGCCTTGAGCTTGGCCACGAACTCCGGGCTCTTCATCTCCGCCATCCCGTGGGCCTGCGGCATATGGTACTCGCCCGGGGGGATGTTGAAGGGCCGGAGCGCGTTCAGCACGTCGGCCTCGCGCGGGAGCGTGCCGTAGTCGTGCTTATGCCACGGCGTGGCCGTGTGGATGATCGAGCTCACGACGAACACAACGACCGCGGCGAGGACGATGGGGAGCCAGAGCGCGGCGAGCGAGACCACGGTGACCTCCGGGGATGGGTGGCGGGGGCGGGCCGGGGGCCCGCGGGACCCCGACCAACTTACCCGCCGGCCGCGACCGCGACAGACCCCCAGGGGTCGCCTATCCGCGCGCGGGGACCGCGGCGGCGCGGGCCTCGGCCGCGCAGGCCGGCCCGAGCCGCGGCTCGGCGCCCAGCCAGTAGAGCCCGTTGGCCATGATGCAGAACCCCGTCGCCGCGAACCAGAACATCGCGCCGCC
Organism: uncultured Gemmatimonadota bacterium; assembly: GCA_946479825.1. The sequence goes on along the minus strand of CAMLHU010000022.1, from coordinate 984 downwards.
CACGAACCCGATGAACGCCAGCCACCAGGGGCTGTGGACCACCGACAGGACCGACGCGATCGTCAGGTTGATGCCGACCACGAGATAGATCCGGCGCTCGAGGTACCACCGGTCGGTCTGCATGAAGTACCAGCGCCCGCCGCCGCGCGACGGGTCGCCGAGCGCCGAGGTGAACCCCAGCCGGAACAGGAGGTTGCCGACGATGCAGAACCCGGTGAGCGAGACGGCGACCGACGCGAGGCCGGTCGCGATCACCAGCCAGATCCAGTACGGGTGGACGAACAGGGAGAGCGCGACGCTGGTGACGAGGACGGAACCGGCCACGAGCCAGACGGTGCGCTCGATGTACCAGCGGTGGGTCGGGACGATGTAGATGCCGGAACGGAATGCCATGGCGACCTCAGGCTGAGGGAACGTTCACCCCAACCATCCGCCCGGGCCGGTGAACCGGCGATGAACCACGGGTGAAAGGAGACCGGCCGCCTTCATCCCTTCGCGGCGAGGGCCTGGCGGACCGCAGGCGCCACCCGCGTGCCAAGGAGCTCGATGGCCCGGAGCACCTTGGCGTGCGGCATCGCGCCGACCGAGAACTGGATCAGGAACCGGTCCCACCCGAAGAGCTCGTGCTCCCAGAGCAGCTTGTCCACCACCGCCTGCGGGTCCCCGACCAGAAGCGCCCCGCGCGCCGAGCGCTCGGCCTCGAACTGCTGCGGGGTGACGGGCGGCCAGCCGCGCTCGCGGCCGATCCGGCCCATCGCGTCCAGGTACGGCGGGAGCGCGTCGGCGACGGCGGTGGCCGCGTCGTCGGCCAGGAAGCCGTGGGAGTTGACGCTCACCCGGAGCGTCGCCGGGTCGTGCCCGGCCTCGCGCCCGGCGTGGCGGTACAGGTCCACCAGCGACGCGAACCGCGCCGGCGAACCGCCGATGATAGCGAGCGCCATCGGCAGGCCGAGAGTGCCGGCGCGGATCACCGACTGCGGCGTA
>CAMLHU010000021.1 GCA_946479825.1 uncultured Gemmatimonadota bacterium | reverse complement strand
GCATCGACGTGGCGGGCGAGACCACCAAGTCGTTCATGCTGCACTACAACTTCCCGCCGTTCAGCACCGGCGAAGTGAAGCCCGTGCGCGGCACCAGCCGGCGCGAGATCGGGCACGGCGCGCTGGCGGAGCGGGCGCTGCAGCCGCTGCTGCCGCCGTACGAGCAGTTCCCCTACACCCTGCGGGTGGTCTCCGAGATCCTCGAGTCCAACGGTTCGAGCTCGATGGCCACGGTCTGCGGCGGCTCCCTCGCCCTGATGGACGCGGGCGTCCCGATGAAGGCCCCCTGCGCCGGCGTGGCGATGGGCCTCATCAAGGAAGGGAAGAAGGTCGCGATCCTCACCGACATCCTCGGCGCCGAGGACCACCTGGGCGACATGGACTTCAAGGTGGCCGGGACCGAGCAGGGGATCACGTCGATCCAGATGGACATCAAGATCGAGGGGCTCGACCTCAAGATCATGGCCGAGGCGCTCGAGAAGGCGCGCAAGGGCCGGCTGTTCATCCTGGGCAAGATGAAGGAGGCCCTGCCGGCGCCGCGCGCCGAGCTGAGCCCCTACGCCCCGCGGATCATCACGCTGCAGATCAAGCAGGACAAGATCGGCGACGTGATCGGCCCGAAGGGCAAGACCATCCGCGGCATCCAGGACACCACCGGGGCCAAGATCTCGATCGAGGACTCGGGGCTCGTCACCATCGCCGCGGTCGGGGGCGAGGCGGGCCAGAAGGCGCGGGAGATGGTCCTGGCGCTCGTGGCCGAGCCTGAGGTCGGCAAGATCTACGAGGGCCCGGTCAAGAGCACCACGGCCTTCGGCGCCTTCGTCGAGATCATGCCCGGGGTCGAGGGGCTGCTCCACATCAGCGAGCTCCAGCACGGGCGGGTCGAGAAGACCGAGGACGTCGTCAAGAAGGGCGACGTCGTCAAGGTCAAGCTCCTCGAGGTGGACGATCGCGGCCGGATGAAGCTTTCCCGGAAGGCGCTCATCCCCAAGGAGTAGCGCCGTGGAGACCCGGCAGCTCGACGCAGGGCTCTGCCAGACGACCGCACCCAACGGCCTCACCGTCCTCACCGAGGCGATGCCGGGGGTGCGGTCGGCCGCCATCGGGATCTGGGTGCGGTCCGCCAGCGCCCACGAGCGCCGCCCCGAGATGGGCGCGGCGCACCTGCTCGAGCACCTGGTGTTCAAGGGCACCGAGCGCCGGACCGCGCGGCAGCTGGCGGTCGAGCTCGAGGCCCGGGGCGGGGCGCTCGACGCCTACACCAGCCGCGACCATACCAACTTCCAGGCCCACGTCCTCGACGCCGACCTGCCGCGCGCCGTGGACGTCCTCACCGACCTGGTCCGCCGTCCCCTCCTCCGCCAGAGCGACCTCGACCTCGAGCGCAACGTCGTGCTCGAGGAGATCAGCATGGTCGAGGACACCCCCGACGACCTGGTCTTCGACCTGCACGCCCGGGCGCTCTACCCCGAGCACCCGTACGGCTTCCCGATCCTGGGCACCCGCGAGACGGTCTCGGCCCTGACGGCCGACCACCTCCGGAGCGTCCACGACCGCGGCTACTACCCCGGCAACGTGGTGGTGGCGGCGGCGGGCCGGCTGGACCACGACCAGGTCCTGGGGCTGCTCGAGCACGAGGGGTGGCTCGCCGCCGCCGCCGCGCCGGCCCGCCCGCCGGTCGAGGCGGGCCCCGCCCGCCGGGGGGCCGTGGAGCACCACCAGCGCGACACCGCCCAGACCCACGTGGTCTTCGGGACGGACACCTTCCCGCTCGGCGACCCGCGCCGGCTCACACTGGCGCTCGTCACCAACGTCTTCGGCGGCGGGATGTCGAGCCGGCTCTTCCAGCGGGTGCGCGAGGAGCTGGGGCTGGCCTACGCGGTGTACGCCTTCCAGCAGCTCTACCGGTCGGCGGGGTTCGTCGGCACGTACGTCGGCACCCAGTCGGCGACGGCCGACCGCGCCGTCGCGACGATCCTCGAGGAATACGCCCGGCTCGCGCGCGAGGGGCTCACCGACGAGGAGCTTCAGGACGGCCGGCAGCAGCTCAAGGGACAGATCATGCTGGGCCTCGAGAGCCCCGTGAGCCGGATGAACCGGCTCGCCGGGGTGGGGCTCGGCCACGACCGCTTCCGCACCCTCGACGCGCTGCTGGCCGAGGTGGACGCGATCACGCGCGACGACGCGGCCGCGGTGGCCGCCGAATTCTTCGCCCCGGACCGGCAGACGATGGTGCGGCTGGGGCCGGACCGGCGGTGAACGGTCAACGGTGAAGGGTGAACGGGGGCCGCGCGCCCATCGGTCCGTTCACCGTTCACCGTTCACGGTTCACCGAACCAGCAACCTCCCTACTCAGAGACGACCATGCAGATCGGCGTACCGAAGGAGATCAAGACCAACGAGAACCGTGTGGCGCTGGTGCCGGCCGGGGCGGAGGCCCTCGTGGCCGGCGGTCATACGGTGCTGGTGGAGCAGGGCGCCGGGCTCGGCAGCGGGTTCGCCGACGAGGCGTACGTGGCGGCCGGCGCCAAGATCCTCCCCACCGCGGACGAGGTCTGGCAGAAGGCCGACATGATCATGAAGGTGAAGGAGCCGATCGCGTCGGAATGGCCCCGGATGCGGAAGGGCCAGCTCATCTACACCTACTTCCACTTCGCGGCCTCCGAGGAGCTCACCAAGGCGGTGATCAAGTCGGGCGCGATCGCGGTGGCCTACGAGACCGTCCAGCTGCCGAGCGGCGAACTGCCGCTGCTCACCCCGATGTCCGAGGTGGCGGGGCGGATGGCGGTGCAGGAGGGGGCCAAGTACCTCGAGAAGCACCACGGCGGGAGCGGCATCCTGCTGGGCGGCGTCCCGGGCGTGGCGCCGGCCGAGGTGACCATCATCGGCGGCGGCGTGGTGGGGATCAACGCGGCCAAGATGGCCGCCGGCCTGGGCGCGCACGTCACCATCCTCGACGTGTCGCTCGAGCGGCTGCGCTACCTGGCCGACGTCCTGCCGGCCAACGTGGACACCCTCTTCTCCAACCGGCACAACATCCTCGAGGCCATCCGGCGCTCGGACCTCGTGGTCGGGGCCGTGCTGCTCCCGGGGGCCAAGGCGCCGCACCTCGTCAAGCGCGACGACCTCAAGCTGATGAAGCCGGGCTCGGTCATCGTGGACGTCGCGGTGGACCAGGGCGGCTGCGTCGAGACCATCAAGCCGACCACCCACGAGAACCCGACCTACTTCGTGGACGGGATCCTGCACTACGCCGTGGCCAACATGCCGGGCGGCGTGCCGCGCACCTCGACGCTCGCGCTCACCAACGCCACGCTCAAGTACGGCGTGCGCCTGGCCCGCGACGGCTGGCGGAAGGCCTGCCGCGAGGACCGCGCCCTGGCGCTCGGCCTCAACGTGGTCGAGGGCAAGGTGGTCTACCCGGGCGTCGCGGAGGCCTTCGGGCTGCCGCTGGTGGACGTGGCGTCGGTGCTCTGAGCAGACGCAGATGCGGAGGGGCGCAGCAGGACCGCCCCTCCGTCTCTGCCCCCCTGCGGCCCCTGCGCTTCATCGCCTCTTCGTTCCTGCGCCTCTGCGCCTCTGCGCCTCTACGCCCCTCCGCCCATGCTTCCCATCCCCTTCCTCCGCCTTCCCCACGGTGCCGACCTGCCGGTGCCGGCGCTCGCGACCCCCGGGTCGGCCGGGTACGACATCGTGAGCGCCGACGCGGGGGTGCTGGCGCCGGGGGAGCGGAAGCTGTTCCGGACCGGCTTCGCGATCGCGATCCCGGAAGGGTATGAGTGCCAGATCCGGCCGCGGTCTGGGCTCGCGCTCAAGCACGGGATCACGCTCCCCAACACCCCCGCCACCATCGACAGCGACTACCGGGGGGAGCTCTGCATCGCGCTGATCAACCTCGGGGCCGAGCCGTTCGAGGTGACCCGGGGGATGCGGATCGGCCAGCTGGTCTTCGCCCGGGTGGAGCGGGTGGCGTTCGAGGCGGCGGCGGAGCTCCCGCCCACCGGGCGGGGGGCCGGGGGGTTCGGCAGCACCGGGCACTAGGGCGGGGGACCGTAAATCGGCCTCTTGTCAGAGCTTACGCCTCTCCGTTACCTTAGGCTGTCCGCCCGTTCCCCGGCCCCTTACCCGGCCCATTGATGAAGTTCTCGTCGCTCACGCTCGGGTCTCTGCTCCCCGCGAACGAGATCGCGGTCGATCTCGGCACGGCCAACACCCTCATCTACGTGAAGGGTGAGGGCATCGTGCTCAACGAGCCCTCGGTCGTCGCGATCGAGAAGGCCACCGGCAAGATCAAGGGGATCGGGCTCGAGGCCAAGCGGATGCTCGGGCGCACGCCCGACGGCATCCTCGCGGTGCGGCCGCTCAAGGACGGCGTCATCGCCGACTTCGACGTCACCGAGAAGATGCTGCGGTACTTCCTCAAGACGATCATCGACAAGCACGTCTTCCGGGTGAAGCCCAAGGTGATCGTCTGCGTCCCGTCGGGGATCACCGAGGTGGAGCGCCGCGCGGTGCGCGACTCCGCCGAGACCGCGGGCGCCAAGCAGGTGCTGATGGTGGCCGAGCCGATGGCCGCGGCGATCGGCGTGGGGCTCCCGGTCGAGACCCCGACCGGCAACATGGTCATCGACATCGGCGGCGGGACCACCGAGATCGCGGTGATCGCCCTCTCCGGGATCGTCTCCGACACCTCGATCCGCACCGGCGGCGACGAGCTGGACCAGGCCATCGTCCAGTTCATGCGCAAGAACTACAACCTCCTGGTCGGCGAGCCGACCGCCGAGCTCATCAAGATCAAGATCGGCTCCGCGGCGCCCACGGGCGAGGAGCGGGAGATGGAGGTCAAGGGCCGCGACCTCGTCTCCGGCATCCCGAAGACGGTGCGGGTGCACTCGAGCGAGATCCGCGAGGCGGTGCAGGAGCCGATCCAGCAGATCGTGGACGCGGTGCGCCGCGCGCTCGAGATCACGCCCCCCGAGCTCGCGAGCGACATCGTGGACCGTGGCATCATCATGACGGGGGGCGGCGCCCTCATCCGCGGGCTCGACATCCTGCTGCAGCAGGAGACCGGCCTCCCCATCCACGTGGACGAGGACCCGCTCACCTGCGTGGTGCGGGGCACCGGCCGCATCCTCGACGACTTCGAGAAGTTCCGCAACGTCCTCACCACCTGAGCGCCGGCCGCGGCCCGTGCCGAACGCCTCGTGAGCGCCCTCGCCCGTCCGTCGCCCTTCGGCCCCGACCGCTCCACCGGCCGGCGCGACACGGTCACGTTCCTCCTCTGCGTTGCTATCGCGCTCGGGTTCCTCCTCGGTCCCTCCTCGTGGGGCGTCACCGCCGGTGACCTCATCCGCCGGAGCGTGCTCCGGCCGTTCCTCTGGCTCCAGGCCGAGGCGGTGGCGGGGCGCACCAGCCGGGCGCGGTTCGCGGCGCTCGAGGAGCAGCGCGATTCCGCGGCCTACGCGGCCCAGGCGGTCCCGGCGCTCGCCGCCGAGAACGACCGGCTGCGGGCGCTCCTTGGCCTGGCCCAGCGGGTCCGGGCGCCGTTCGTGGCGGCGGAGGTGCTCCGCCAACCCGCCCTGACCGACGGACGCACCCTGCTCCTCTCCGCGGGCGCCGACCGGGGGGTGCAGCCGTTCGACCCGGTGGTGAGCCCCGACGGGCTGGTGGGGGTGGTGCAGTCGGTGACGCCGCACACCAGCGTGGTGCTCACCTGGGCGCATCCCGAGTTCCGGGTGAGCGCCGTGGCCGACGACGGGAGCGTGGTCGGCGTCATCGCGGCGGCCGACCTTCCCCTCGGCAGCAACCCGCTGCTCGAGCTCCGCGGCGTGCCCTATCGCGACTCGGTCGCGACCGGGACGCCGGTCTCGTCGTCGGGGCTCGGTGGTGTGTACCCGCGGGGGATCCCGATCGGGCGGGTGGCCGGCGTGCTCCGCGAGCAGCGGGGGTGGGAGCGGATCTACCTCGTGCGCCCCGCCGTCAACCTCGGGGCGATCTCGCACGTGCTGGTGCTCAAGGGCGATTCCGCGGCCACGCTGAGCCCGGCGTTCGGGGCGGGAGGGGGGCGGTGAACGCCCGGACCGCGCGCACCCGCCTGGTGCTGGTGTTCCTGCTGCTGCTGGTGCTGCAGTTCTACGTGCGGCCGCGGTTCGGCGACTCGCGCGCCGCGCCCGATTTCCTCGTGATGGCGGTGCTGCTGGTGGCCCTCCGGGCCCGCCCCGGCGACGCCGCGATGGTGGGGCTCGTCACCGGGCTGCTCGCCGACTCGCTCACCCCCGCCCGGTTCGGCGCGGGGGCGCTGGCGCACACGGTGGTGGGGTACCTGGCGTCGTGGGGGCGGGCGGTGTTCTTCGCCGACAACCTCATCGTGACCGCCGGGTTCTTCGCCGTCGGCACCTGGATCCGGAACCTCCTCGTGCTCGTCGCCGCGGGGACGGCCGGGGGCGACCTGCTGCTGCAGGCCGGGCTCTGGTCCTCCCTGCAGGCCCTGGCCACGGCGGGGTGCGGCACCCTCCTCGTCATCCTCCTCCGCGGCTGGCTCGACCTCCGCATCCTGGAATGAAGGCGTTCGCGAGCCCCCGCCTGGCCGACCGCGCGCAGTGGGCGCGGTGGGTCCTCAACGGCGTGTTCGTGCTCCTGATCGGCACGTTCTTCACCGTCCAGGTGGTGGACCACCAGCGCTACAGCCTCCGCGCGGCCGACAACCGGCTCAGGGCGGTGCCGCTCACGGCGCCGCGCGGGCTCATCCTCGACCGGAACGGCAAGGTCATCGCGGAGAACGTGCCGGGCTACGCGGTCAAGCTGCTCGCCCCCGACCGCGCGCAGTTCGAGGAGGTGCTGGCGCGCCTCGGGACGATCGTGCCGGTGGACAGCGGCCGGGCCGAGGACGCCGTCCGGCGGTTCACCCAGGAGCCGTTCCTGCCCGCGCTCATCATCCGCGACGCGTCGGTGGAGACGGTGGCCCGGCTGGAGGAGCGCCGCTCGGTGCTGCCGGGGCTCGTGATCCAGTCGGAGCCCAAGCGGTTCTATCCCGACAGCAACGCGGTGTCGCACCTGGTGGGCTACGTGGGCGAGGTGACCGAGACCGACCTCGAGTCGAAGCGCTACGCCGACCGGCGGCTCGGCTCGCTGGTGGGGCGCGCCGGGCTGGAACTGGCCTATGACAGCGCGCTCCGGGGAACGTCGGGGGTCCGATACATCGAGGTGAACGCCCGCGGCCGCCTGGTGCGCGAGGACGGCGCCGCGCCGCCGCTCCCGCCGGTGGCGGGGGCCACGCTGCACACCACGATCGACCTCGACCTCCAGCGCTTCGTGGACAGCCTCTGGCCGCGGGGCGTCCGCGGGGCGCTGGTGGCGATGACCCCCGACGGGCAGATCCTCGCCCTCTACTCGGCCCCCACCTACAACCCCAACGACTTCATCGGCGGGATCTCGACGGCCCGCTGGACGCAGTACAACGACGACCGCGCCAAGCCGCTGCTCGACCGCGCCATCCAGGCCCGGTATCCGCCCGCCTCGCCGTTCAAGCTCGCGATCGCCGCGATGGCGCTCAAGCGCGGGCTGGTCACGCTCAACTCGAAGATGCCGGATCCGTGCACCGGGAGCTTCTTCTTCGGCGACCGGGTCTTCCACTGCTGGCGGCTCTCCGGTCACGGCGACCTGACGCTCACCCAGGCCATCGCGCAGAGCTGCGACGTGTACTTCTACCAGCTCGGCCTCAAGCTCGGGCTGGAGCCGATCCTCCACGACGGCGTCCTGATGGGCTTCAAGGACCGCACCGGCGTGGACCTGGTCAACGAGATCAGCCCCCGGTTCCCCGCGTCCACGGCGTACTTCGACCGCGTGTACGGCCCGCGCGGGTGGAGCCGGGGCGTGGTGCTCAACCTCGCGATCGGGCAGGGGGAGAACGACCAGACCCTCATCAACATGATGCGCTTCTACGAAGCGCTGGCCGGCGACGGCACCTCGCGGCCGCCGTACGTGGTGGAGCGCGCCGACAGCGGCTTCCGCTCCCTCGGGCTCAGCCCCGACCAACTCCTCGGGCTCCGCCGCGCGCTCGAGCTGGTGGTCCGGACCGGCACCGCCGCCGCCACCCGGATGAGCGACCTCGACATGGCGGGGAAGACCGGCTCGGCGCAGAACCCCCACGGCAAGGACCACGGCTGGTTCATCGGCTTCGCCCCCGCCTCCGAGCCCAAGATCATCGTCGGGGCGATCATGGAGTTCGCCGAGCACGGGTCCAACGTGGCCCCGTACGTGGCGCGGGTCATCCGCCGGTACATCCTCGGGCCGCAGGACGACAGCCGCAGGGGCGTGGATCTCATCACTACCGACGAGGCCACCACGCCGCGGGCCGGCGCGGTGCAGGCGCCCGACTCGATCGTCGAGGACACCTCCGACGCCGATCCCGCCGACACGAGCGGAGGCACGCCGTGAGCCGCCGCCTCGGCCTCGATCGCGAGCTGCTCGGCGTGGTGGGGGCGCTGCTCGCCTACGGCGTGCTCATCCTCTACAGCGCCGGGGTCACCGACGTCCCGACCCCCGCCACGGGGGTCTGGGAAAAGCAGCTGGTCTGGATCGCGATCGCGATCTTCGCGGCCTGGGCCACCTTCCGGGTCTCCCCGCGCCTGCTCGAGTGGGCCGCACTCCCGGTGTACGGGCTCGGCATCCTGGTGCTGCTCGTCACCCTGGTCGTCGGAACAGGGAAGGGGACCGCCGCCGGCACCAAGAGCTGGATCAGCCTGGGCGGCATCAGCCTTGGGCAACCCTCCGAGTTCGCCAAGCTCTCGACCATCCTGATGCTGGCCCGGTACCTCTCGAGCCGGCGCGAGGCCCCGCAGTCGCTCCGGGAACTGGTGATGCCGTGCGTCATCGTCGGGGTCCCGGCGCTCCTCGTCCTCAAGCAGCCCGACCTCGGCAGCGCCATCGTGTTCGGCGGGGTCCTCTTCGCGATGCTCTACTGGGCCGGGACCCGGCCGAGCCTGCTGGTGCTGCTCGCCTCGCCGGTGCTGAGCCTGGTGCTCGCGTTCAGCGTCTGGAGCTGGGGGGCGTGGATCGTGCTGCTGCTCATCCTGCTCTGGTGGTGGCGGCCGTTCCTGCTGGAGGGGGTCATCGTCGGGGCGCTCAACGTCCTGATGGGCTTCATCGCGCTGCCGCTCTGGAAATCGCTGCACCCGTACCAGCAGAACCGGCTCCTCACCTTCCTCCGGCCGACCTTCGACCCCCGGGGCGCCAACTACCAGGCGCTCCAGTCCAAGGTGGCCATCGGGTCGGGGGGGTGGTTCGGGGCGGGGTACCTCCACGGCCCCGAAAAGCGGCTGGTATTCCTCCCGGCGCAGCACACCGACTTCGTCTTCGCGGTGGTCGGCGAGGAACTCGGCTTCGTGGGGGTGCTGGTGGCCCTGGTCCTCTTCCTGGCGCTCCTCCGGATCCTGGTCCGGATCGCCCGGCGGGCCAACGAGCCGTTCGGCAGCCTGGTCGCCTTCGGGATCGTGGGGCTCTTCTTCACCCACATCTTCGAGAACGTGGGGATGACGGTCAACCTGATGCCGATCACCGGCATCCCGCTCCCGTTCTTCTCCTACGGGGGGTCGTTCCTGGTGGCCGCCGCGCTGGCCATCGGGCTCGCCCTTCGGGTGGCCTGGGATTCCCGCCTGAGCGGCTATGCCGATGTCTAGCAATAACTTAGCTGTCAAGGCCTAGCGCGGACCCCCGGACGTCCCCAATATTGAGCGCCTTTAACCGCGGCCCTTTGGGGGGATTCCTCCGGGGCGGCATACCCTTGCGATATGGCCGTAATGGCTTGGTTCAAGAAGGAGCGTAAGCCCCGCCCCTCGCTCCGCGCCCGCCTCGAGATCCCGGCGGACGCGTGGGAGAAGTGCGAGCAGTGCGGGCATCTGGCGCTCCGCGAGAAGTTCGAGAAGAACCTCAACGTCTGTCCGGAGTGCGGGCACCACCGCCGCATTTCGGCCGAGGAGTACATCGAACTCCTCACCGACGAGGGGACCTGGAAGGAGCTGTTCGGCAACCTCCGGTCGGCCGATCCGCTCCACTTCCCGGCCTACCAGGATCGCGCCGCCGCGGCCTACAAGAAGGCGGGGCCGGCCGACGCGATCTACACCGGCTGGGCCCGGCTCGAGGGGAGCCCGTTCCACCTCGGCGTGATGAACTTTGCGTTCATGGGCGGCTCGATGGGCTCGGTGGTGGGGGAGAAGATCGCCCGCCTGGCACGCCGGTCGGCCGAGAAGCGGATCCCGCTGGTGCTGGTCTGTGCCTCGGGTGGCGCGCGGATGCACGAGGGCGCCCTCTCCCTGATGCAGATGGCCAAGACCTCGGCCATCCTCGCCCAGCTGAGCCGGATGTCCATTCCCTACATCCCGATCCTCACCAACCCGACCACCGGCGGCGTTTCGGCGTCGTTCGCGATGCAGGGCGACGTCATCCTGGCCGAGCCCGGCGCGCTGATCGGTTTCGCCGGCCAGCGGGTGATCAAGCAGACCATCGGCCAGGACCTCCCGGAGGGGTTCCAGACCGCCGAGTTCCTGGTGGAGCACGGCCAGGTGGACGAGGTCGTCCCCCGCGGGTCGCTCCGCCAGACCACCGCCCGGCTCCTGCGGCATATGCAGGGCCACGCGGTATCGGACCGGATCGGGTGAAGGGCGGGCCGGTGAGAGGGAAGAGGTGAGCGGTAAGCGGTGAGAGGTGAGAGGGAAGGTTGGGGAGAGGGATACGCTAAATGGCACACGGGCCGCCGGTCGAGACTTCGACCACCGGCCCGTCGGCGTTGTTGGGAAGCCGTGCTGGCCTCCCGCTCACCTCTCACCGCTCACCGCTTACCGCTCTAGACCCACGCCACTCACCGGGACCAACCAGTGCACCGGATACCGGTAGAACACCGGCTCCGGCACCGCGTCCTTGGCGTCGGCCAGGAGCGCCTGCTTGAGGGCGAGGGGCATCCGGCGGTCGATCTCCCGGGCCAGTCGGCGGAAGGCCCCGACCCTTCCCACCAGCTTCCCCTTCCGCACCTCGTCGCAGGCGCCGAAGAGGGCCCACCAGGGGTGTCCGTCTTCACCTTCCAGCAGGTCGAGCGGGAAAAGGTGGCAGATGAGCGGCCGGTCGAGGTAGGCGGTACAGGCCGCGTCGCTCGGCCGATAGAACGGGCACTTGCACCCCACCCGGTTGATCCGGGCGGCGGCGCCCTCCCCGTACACCCGGAGCCCGGCGCGCTCGGCACCCCGCTGCTCCGAGGGGGTCAGGTACACCAGGCTCCGCTCGCACCGCTGGCAGGAGGCGCACTGGGTGTAGCCGGTCATCAGGTCGTCGTAGCCCGGGATCCGCTGCAGCTCGGCCACGAAGGGGTCGGGGAGGGTGCGGTAGCGACGCATGGGGCGTAAACTTAAGCCCTTCGTCCACCCGACAGGCCCGAGCCCGGACCCCGGATGCCCCTCTCCTACGCGCAGGCCGTCGAGTTCCTCTTTCCCCGCATCACCACCATCAAGTTCGGTCTCGAGACCACCGAGGCGCTGCTCGAGCGGCTCGGGCGGCCGCAGGACCAGTTCGTGTCGGTCCACGTCGCGGGGACCAACGGCAAGGGGAGCGTGACCACTCTCCTCGCCGAGGCGCTGCGCGCGGCCGGCTGGCGGGTGGGGCACTACACCTCGCCCCACCTGGTCTCGTTCCGGGAGCGGATCCGGGTGAATGGCGTGCCGATCTCGGCCGATGCCGTGGCGACCTGGACGGCGGAGCTCCAGCCGCTGATCGAGGAACGCGGGGCGACCTTCTTCGAGGCGAGCACCGCGATCGCGTTCGCCGACTTCGCGGCGCGGGGGGTCGAGATCGCGGTGGTGGAGGTGGGACTCGGCGGGCGGCTCGACAGCACCAACGTGATCACGCCACTGGTGAGCGGGGTGACCAAGATCGCCCGCGACCATATGAAGTACTTGGGTGACACCCTCGAGGCCATCGCCCGGGAAAAGGCGGGGATCGCGAAGCCGGGGGTGCCGTTCATCATCGGCGAGACCGACTCGCAGATCGTTGAGGTCCTGCGGGCCGAGGCGGCAGCCCGCGGCGCCGAGCCGGTGGTCGTCCCGGCGGAGCGGCGGTGGGAGGGGCCGCTCGGCCTGGCCGGGCCGCACCAGCGCCGGAACGCGGCCGTGGCCGAAGGGATGCTCACCGCGCTCCCGGCAGCGTACCGGCCCGACACGGCGGCGGTGTCGGCGGGGTTCCGGGCCGCCCGCCTGCCGGGGCGGTTCGACCGGCGCGGCAAGTGGCTCTTCGACGTGGCCCACAACCCCGACGGGATGCGGGCGCTGGTCACGGCGCTCGAGGCGGAGGGGATCCCCAGGCCGATCCACGCGGTGGTGTCGATCCTGGGGGACAAGGAGTGGCCGGAGATGCTGGTCGAGCTCGACCGGGCGGTGGACCGGGGGGTGCTGACCGTGGCGCCGAGCGCCGAGGGGCGGCGCTGGACCCTCGACTGGCTGCGGGAGTGGCTGGACGACCCCTCCCGCCCGCCGGCGCGGGCCAGCTGGCACCTGGAACCCGACTTCCGGCAGGCCCTGGCGGAGGCCGAGCGGGGGGCCGGGACCGTGCTCGTGACCGGGAGCTTCCACACCGTCGGCGACGTGATGGTGGCGCTCGGCATGGAGCCGGCCGACTGGAGCTAAGTGCCCGTCTCCATTACCTTTGCGCAATGCCGACCACGGCCCTTCCGGGCTTTCGCGACTTCTATCCAGAGGACTTCGCCCTGCGGGCGTACATCTTCGAGACCTGGCGCCGGGTGGCCACCCGGTACGGGTTCGAGGAGTACGACGGGCCGCCGCTGGAGCCGCTCGAGCTGTACACGCAGAAGAGCGGCGACGAGATCGTCGGCCAGCTGTACAACTTCACCGACAAGGGCGACCGTGAGGTCGCGCTGCGGCCGGAGATGACGCCGACGCTGGCGCGCATGGTGGCGGCGCGCGCCAACGGGCTCAAGAAGCCGATCCGGTGGTTCTCGCTGCCGCAGCTGTTCCGGTACGAGCGCCAGCAGCGGGGCCGGCTGCGTGAACACTTCCAGCTCAACTGCGACCTGATCGGCGAGGCGGGTCCGCTGGGCGACGCCGAGATCATCGCCCTGGCGATCGACGTGATGCGGGCGTTCGGGCTCACAGAGAAGGACGTGCGGGTGCGGCTCTCCGACCGGCGGATCCTGACGGCGCTGCTCGCCGCGGCCGGGGTGCCGGAGACGGCCGTGCCGCTCGCCTACCAGGCGATCGACAAGGTCGAGCGGATCAAGCGGCCGGAGCTCTTGGCGATGCTCGCGCCGGCGATGGCGCCGGACGTGGCGGAGCGGGTGCTCGAGATCCCGACCCTTCGCGGGCTCGACGCCGTCCTCGCGCGACTCGGCGCCGGACACCGCGACGCGGCGCTCCCGCTCGAGCGGACGCTTGGCGCGCTCAATGCGATGGGGCTCGGTGCCTTCGTGGACGTGGACCTCACGATCGTCCGCGGGCTCGCGTACTACACCGGCACGGTGTTCGAGCTGTTCGACGCGGGGCGCACGCTGCGGGCCATCTGCGGCGGCGGGCGCTACGACAACCTGCTCCTCGCGCTCGGCGGCACCGACCTGCCCGCGCTCGGCTTCGGGATGGGCGACGTGGTGCTGGGCGAGCTGCTCAAGGAGAAGGGGCTGGTCCCGGCGCACGCGTCGGCCATCGACGTACTGGTGGCGGCGATCACCGAGGACGACGTCCCGCACGTGCTGGCGCTGGCGCACGAGCTGCGCGACGCCGGGCTCCGGGTGGAGTTTGCCCTGGGGCAGCAGGCGGTGGGGAAGCAGCTCAAGCTCGCCGACGCGCGCCACGCGCGCTTCGCGGTGGTGATCGGCCCCGACGACCGCGACAAGGACCAGGTGGTCCTCAAGGACCTTGCAGCCAAGGGCCAGATGCCGATCGGCCGCGGCGAGATCCTGGCCGAACTCCGGAAGCAGCTCGCATCCCGCGGCTCCCGACCCACGACCCCCGACCCACGACTCTGATGGCCGACGACAAAGCCCTGACCACCCGCGCCGCCGACTTCAGCGCCTGGTACAACGAGCTCATCGCCCGGGCCGAGCTGGCCGACTACAGCCCGGTGCGCGGGTGCATGGTCATCCGTCCCAACGGCTACGCCATCTGGGAGCAGATGCAGCGCGCCCTGGACCAGATGTTCAAGGACACCGGGCACCAGAACGCGTATTTCCCGCTGTTCATCCCGCAGAGCTTCCTCTCCAAGGAGGCGGAGCACGTCGAGGGGTTCGCCCCCGAGACGGCGGTGGTGACGCACGGCGGCGGGAAGGAGCTCGAGGAGCCGCTGGTGGTGCGGCCGACCTCCGAGACCATCATCTACGCGATGTACGCCAAGTGGATCCAGAGCTACCGGGACCTCCCGGTGCTCATCAACCAGTGGGCCAACGTGGTCCGCTGGGAGATGCGCACCCGGCTCTTCCTCCGCACCACCGAGTTCCTCTGGCAGGAGGGCCACACGGCCCACGCCACCGAGGCGGAGGCGGAGGCCGAGACCCGGCAGATGCTCGGCGTCTACCGGCGGTTCATGGAAGAGTGGATGGCGATGCCGGTGGTGACGGGGCTCAAGACGGCGGCGGAGAAGTTCGCCGGCGCGCTCCGCACCTACGCCTGTGAGGCGCTGATGCAGGACAACCGCGCGCTGCAGGCCGGCACCAGCCACAACCTGGGCCAGAACTTCGCCAAGGCGTTCGACGT
>CAMLHU010000020.1 GCA_946479825.1 uncultured Gemmatimonadota bacterium | reverse complement strand
CCAACGAGCCTATAGACTAGCCCGCCGGATATGGGGGGTCAACGGGGGAAAGGCGGTACGTGGGGAGACAGGTGGCAGGTGGCACGTGGCACGTGGCAGGCGGCAGGTGGGTCGGCGGCGGCGCGGAAGCTCCCACAGGGATCCACCCCACCGACCCCTGACCCCTGACCGCTGACCGCTGACCGCTGACCCCTGACCGCCGACCCCCGGCCACACCCCTCACGCACTGTAATTCGGCGCCTCGCGCGTGATCGTCACGTCGTGGGGATGGCTCTCTCGCAGGCCGGCGGTGGTGATCTGGACGAACTCGACCTCGGTCCGGAGCGCGGCCACCGTCCCGACCCCGCAGTACCCCATTCCGCTGCGCAGGCCGCCCACCATCTGGAAGAGCACGTCGCCGACGGGGCCCTTGTAGGGCACCCGGCCCTCGATCCCCTCGGGGACGAACTTGGACGGCGCCATCTCCCCTTCCTGGAAGTAGCGGTCGGCCGAGCCGTCCTGCATCGCCGAGAGGCTTCCCATCCCGCGGATCATCTTGAACCGCCGTCCTTCGGCCAGGATGGACTCGCCCGGGCTCTCCTCGGTGCCGGCCAGCATCGCGCCCATCATCACCGAGCAGGCCCCGGCCGCGAGCGCCTTCACCGCGTCGCCCGAGTACTTGATCCCGCCGTCGGCGATGACCGGCACCTCGCCCGCCCCGCGCACGCCGTCCATCACCGCGGTGATCTGCGGCATCCCGACCCCGGTGACGACCCGGGTGGTGCAGATGCTGCCGGGCCCGACGCCCACCTTCACCGCGTCCACCCCGCGCTTGACGAGCTCGCGCGCCCCGGCCTCGGTGGCCACGTTGCCGGCCACGATCTGCGCGTCGGGGAACTTCTGCCGCAACGCGTCGACCGTCGCGAGCACCCCTTCGCTGTGGCCGTGGGCCGAGTCCACCACCAGCGCGTCCACCCCGGCGTCGACGAGGGCGCGGGCGCGATCCACCGCCGCCGGCGTGCCGCCGACCGCGGCCGCCACCCGCAGCCGCCCGTGCTGGTCCTTGTTGGCGTTGGGGTGATGCTTGCGCTTGAAGATGTCCTTGACGGTGATGAGCCCCTTGAGGATCCCGCCCTGGTCCACCACCGGCAGCTTCTCGATCCGGTGGCGCGCCAGGATCCGCTCGGCCTCCTCGAGCCCCGTCCCCACCGGCGCCGTGACCAGGTTGTCCTTGGTCATCGCCTCGCGGATGGGCTGGTCGAGATTGCGCTCGAACTGGAGGTCGCGGTTGGTCACGATGCCGATGAGCCGCCCCTGCCCGTCCACGATCGGCACGCCGCTGATGCGGAACCGCGCCATCAGCTGGGCGGCCTCGCGGAGCGGCCGGTCCGGGCCGAGCGTGATCGGGTTCAGGATCATCCCGCTCTCCGACCGCTTGACCCGGTCCACTTCGGCCGCCTGCCGCTCGACCGTCATGTTCTTGTGGATCACGCCGATCCCCCCGGCCCGCGCCATCGCGATGGCCATCTCGGCCTCGGTGACGGTGTCCATCGCCGCCGAGACGAACGGGATGTTGAGGGGGATCTTGCGGGTGAACCAGCTCTGGGTGGTGACGTCGCGCGGGTGGACCTGCGAATGCCGCGGCGCGAGGAGGACGTCGTCGAACGTGAGGGCGAGACCGGGACGGACGCGTGGGGTGCTCATGCGGATCAGGCCGGGGCTATATGCACGAAGGCCCGCCGAGTGCGCCCGGAAGCGCCGGCAGGCCGAGAGGAGACAGTCGTTCCATATGCAAGGATAGCCGGGTGGCCGGGGGGCGGCAAGGTGGGTCGTGGGACGTCGGACGTTGGACATTAGTCGTTGGTCGTTGGCCTGGGGTCACCGGTCCAGACCCACCGACCAACGACCACCGACCAACGACTAACGACTAATGACTAACGACCCTCCCCTTCGGCGCTCCGTGACCACCCCAAATACACCGGCACCCCGATCGCCACGATGATGAGCCCGGTGGCCGTGAAAAGCGGGCGCTCGATGACGAGCACCGCGGTCACGAATGCGAGCGCCACCAGATAGAGCCCCGGCACCAGCGGATACCCGAACGCCTTCACTGGGCGCGGGAGGTCGGCGTGGGTGCGGCGGAGCCGGAAGAGGGCCACGATAGTGAGGAAGTAGAAGACCAGCACCGCCGGGATCACGAAATCGAGGAGCTGGTTGTACGTGCCGGTCAGGCAGAGGAACGAGGTCCACACCGCCTGGGCCCAGAGGCCGAACGCCGGGGTGCGGTGGGCGGGGTGCAGGTCGGCGGCCTTGGAGAAGAACAGCCGGTCCTGGGCCATGGCCCAGTAGAGCCGGGGCCCGGCCAGGATGAGCCCGGCGTTGCACCCGAAGGTCGAGATGACGATGAGCCCGGCCATCACCAGCGCCCCGCCGCTCCCCAGCATCACCCCCGCGGCCGCGGCGCCGATCCGGTCCTCGGCCGCGTGCTGGATCCCGCGCGCCAGCGCGTCGGCGCCGGCGGGGTCGCCCGCGAAGGGGAGTACCCGCAGGTACGCCAGGTTGGCGAGCAGGTACAGCACCGTCACAAGCCCGGTGCCGATCGCGAGCGCCCGCGGCAGGTTCTTGGCCGGATCACGCACCTCGGCCGCCGCGAAGGTCACGTTGTTCCACGCGTCGCTCGAGAAGAGCGAACCCACCATCGCGGCCCCGATGACCGGCAGCATCGCGAGCGCCCAGGGAGAGACCCCCCAAAAGTGCGCGGTGTTGGCGGCCCACACATCGGCGCGCGAGAACACGAACAGCCCGAGGAGGATGAGCCCGCCGAGCGCGACGGTCTTGACCACGGTCAGGAAGGTCTGGATCCCGGCGCCGAGGCCGACGCCGCGGACGTTGACCCAGGTGAGGAGCAGCACGCTCAGGATGGCCACGACCCGCTGCGGCGAGAGGCCGAGCGCAATGGACTGGCCACCGAGCCCCGCAGGGAGCGCAAAACTCCCCATCGGGAGGAAGAGCTTGTCGGTGAGGGCCGGGAGGAACACGCCGAGGTACTTGGCGAACGCCACCGCCACGGCAGCGATGGTGCCGGTCTGGATCACCATGAAGAGGGTCCAGCCGTACAGGAACCCGGCGAGCGGGTTGAGCCCCTCGCGCAGGAAGACGTACTGCCCGCCCGCCTTGGGCATCATCCCCGCGAGCTCGGCGTAGGACAAGGCACCCGCCAGCGTCATCAGCCCGGTGAGCACCCAGACCAGCATCAGCCCGCCAGGGCCCCACGCGTTCACCTGCCGGCCGATGTCGGCCGAGACGATGAAGATCCCGCTCCCGATCATGGACCCGACCACGAGCGAGATGGCCTGGAGCGGGCCGATACCGCGGACGAATTCCGTGGAACTCGACGAGTTGGTCATCGGGGGGTGAACGGTGAAGGGTGAATGGTGAACGGGTGGGGCGTGAACGGTGAACGGGTGGGGCGTGGACGGTGAACGGGCGGGGCGCGAACGGTGCGCGGTGAGCGGGGTCCGGGCTCAGCACCACCCCCTCCCGGCTCCAAGCTCCCGACTCCAAGCTCCAAGCTCCTAGCTCCTAGCTCCTAGCTCCCCTGCTTCCCGATCTTGCCCGGCTCGGCCGGCGGGGGCGGCGTCGACGCGGCGCGAACGGCCTCGTCCACCACCGACTTCCCGGCGGCCACGACGCCCTTCATCACCTTGCCGGCGGAATCCATTGCGCTCAGGGTCCCGCCGATGGCCTTCACGGGGATCCGCCCGGCGCGCATCGTGTCCTCCACCTTCTCGGCGAACCGCGCGAAGAGGTTGGTGGGGGCCGACCGCTCGGCGTACTTGCTCTCGAGGAACTCGACGAAATCGAGCAGCTGGTAGCCCCGCTCGTCGGAGAGGGCGTCGAGCTTGCGCAGGATCCGTTGCTTCAGCTGTTCGTGCATCCGACCCTCCCGGGAGCGCTCAGGCCCCCTCGACCACCTGCACCAGGTCCACCACCGGGTTCGGCAGGTACTTGGTGGACCCGGCGCGGACCTGGACCCGCACGGTGACTTCCTTGAGCGGCTCGAGCTGGCGGAACCGCTGCACCTGGTCGGGCGGCAGCACGACATACACGAAGCCCGACTCCGGCAACGGCCCCCGCGTGAGCAGGTAGGTGCGTCCCGGCGGGATCTCCGGCCGCAACTCGTCGGCCACCATCACCGAGACGACCTGCAGCCGCCACTCCAGCTGCTTGCCGACATACTGGGCCGGGTTGGCGCGCACCTGCGCCGCCGAGACCCCGGTCATCGCGCCGTCGGGAGCGCTCGCGAGGTCGGCCGACCGCACCCATCCCGACACCGCCACCTGGGTCCACTCGCCGGCGCGGGTGAGCACCCGGACGTCGGTCCCCGCCGGCAACGTGGCCGAGGCGGTACCTCCGGGCGAAGTCGAGAGCGGCGTGGCGCGCGAGACTTCGGCGCGGTCGGTGTTCCCCGCCCCGATCGGCGCGGGGGCGAGCGGGGCCGGCGAGGTATCCTGACGGACGGGCGTCGGCGGAGTTTCCGGCGCCGCCGCGCCGGCGGGCGGTGTCGTCGCCTTGGCGACCGCTGCCGGCGGCGGTGCGCCGCGGACCGCCCCTCGCACCACCCAGGCGTACCGCCGCACGTGCACCCAGCCGTGGGGATCGGCCCCGACCTTCTCGAGGAGCGCGCCCTTGGCGAGGTGGGCCACGATCGCGCCGTTGGCCGCGGGATCGGCCCGCAGGTTCTGGCCGCCCGCCTGGGTCACCTCGAGGTCGAAGCCGTCGCGCTGGGTGCTCCCGACCGACCGGCCCCAGATCCACCCTTCCACGAGCACCTCGACCTCGTCCCCTTCGCTACGGCGCGAAGTGAACGCGGCGCCCTTGGCGGCAAGGCCGAGCGAGGCCCCGCCAGGGGTGGCGTGGATGCGGGTAGTGGCGGCGATGGTGACGGGAGACTGGGCCCGGAGGACGGGCGCGACGCAGGCCGCGAGGACCGCCGCGAAGAGGCCGATCCTGGGCGCCATCGAGGCTGGTTGCGGGCGCGGGCCGGGACTAGATTGCGGCGCGTAAGTCACGAGCTGGCATTGTAGAAGCCCGGGAGGGCCATGTCAAACAACGTGCGGCCCGCGGGGCCCGTCGTCCTGATCGTCCTGGACGGGTGGGGCTACCGCGCCGAACGCGAGGGGAACGCGATCGAACTCGCGAACACCCCGGTCTGGCATCGGCTCTGGGCAGGCCAGCCCCGCACCCTCCTCGAGGCGAGCGGCCTCGCGGTCGGCCTCCCCGCGGGCCAGATGGGCAACAGCGAGGTCGGCCACCTCAACCTGGGCGCCGGGCGGGTGGTGATGCAGGACCTCGTCCGGATCGACCAGTCCATCGCGAGCGGCGACTTCTACCGCCTCGAGCCCCTCACCGCGCTCGCCGACCACGTCCGGAAGACGGGCGGGACGTTCCACGTGGCCGGACTCATCGGCTCGGGCGGGGTCCACGCCATCGACCGCCACCTGAGCGCGGTGCTCGAGTTCGCGCGCCGCGCCGACCTCCCCCGCGTCGCGGTGCACGGCTTCCTCGACGGCCGCGACTCCCCGCCGACCTCGGCCCTGGGCTTCGTGCGCGACCTCGAGGCCGAGCTCGCGACGGTGGGCGGCGGGCGCGCGGCGCTGGCCACGCTCTGCGGGCGCTACTATGCGATGGACCGCGACAAGCGCTGGGAGCGCACCCGGCTGGCCTACGACGCGATGGTCCACGGGACCGGTACCAGCGCGGAGAGCGGCGTCGCCGGCATCCAGGCCGCCTACGACCGCGGCGAGACCGACGAGTTCATCAAGCCGCTGGTCATCCGTCCCGGCGGCCGGGAGGCGATCACCCTCCGTGATGGCGACGCGCTCTTCTGCGTCAACTACCGCGCGGACCGGATGCGGCAGATCTGCCACGCGCTCACCGACGATCCGTTCGACGGCTTCGACGTGCGCGGCCGTCCGCGGCTCGCCGTCGCGACGATGACCCAGTACGACCGGACGCTGCCCCTGCCCCAGGCCTTCCCCCCGTTCTCGATGGCCAAGATCGTGGCCGAGGTCCTGGCCGACGCCGGCCGGACCCAGCTCCGCACCGCCGAGACCGAGAAGTACGCCCACGTGACGTACTTCTTCAACGGCGGGTACGAACCGCCGTACAAGGGCGAGGAGCGCGCGCTGGTCCCGTCGCAGAAGGTGGCCACGTACGACCTGGCCCCCGAGATGAGCGCGGCCGGGATCACCGACACGCTGTGCGCGGCCATCGAGGCGCGCCGGCACGACTTCATCCTCTGCAACTACGCCAACGCCGACATGGTGGGCCACACCGGCGTGCTCCCGGCGGTCATCAAGGCCGTGGAGACCGTGGACCAGTGCCTGGCGCGGGTGCTCGCGAGCGCCGACCGCGCGCGGGCCACGGTGGTGATCACCGCCGACCACGGCAACTGCGAGATGATGATCGACCCGGCCACCGGCGGCCCGCACACCGCGCACACGTCCAACCTGGTGCCGCTCGTGACCGTCGGCGCCGGGACCGCCCCGCTTCGCGCCGGGGGCGCGCTCCGCGACGTGGGCCCCACCGTGCTCCGCCTGATGGGCCTCGAGCCGCCGGTCGAGATGACCGGCCGCGACCTCCGCCTTCCCTGACCCCGATGCGACGACTCCTGCTCTCCCTCGTGTTCCTCCTCCCCGCGACCCTGTCGGCCCAGGTCGGCGTGGACCCGGCCCACTCCCCGTACCGGGACATCACCAAGCCGAACGCCTTCGTGTTCAGCTACGGGCACATCGGCGGGAACGGCGGCGCCGTGGGCGTCGGCCCGCGCGACGGCGACGCCTGGGCGTTCCGCTACGACGTCCGCTTCAGCGGGCTCCTCGGCGGGCATATCGGCTTCGGGCACTTCATCGGGACGCGCTACGCCTACAACCCCGACGACAGCGCGTCCAAGCGCCGCACCGGCCCGTTCGACCAGGGCGTGACGTTCATCGGCGGCGGGATCCACCTCAACCTCACCGGGCCCAAGACCTGGCACCGGCTCGCCCCGTACGTCGAGGGCGAGATCGGCGCGGCGGTCGGCTCCAAGCTCACCGCCGACAGCGCGAGCGCCTACGCCTTCGGCACCAAGCTCTACGTGAACCCCGGCGTCGGCGTCCAGTGGTTCATCTCCGACCGGATCCGGCTGCGGTTCGAGGCCCACCGGATCTACTGGAAGCTCACCTATCCGGTGACCTTCTATCAGACGCCGCTCTCCGAGCCGACCGCCGCGCCGATCCGGTCGGGGAGCACCACCGAGTGGACCGGCAACGGCTGGCTCTCGCTCGGCGTCGCGATCTCGCCCGGCGGCTGACGCCCCAACGATGCGGACGTCCCTGACGCGCGCAGTCCGCTTCGCGGCCACCCACCGTCTCGCCTGGCGCGACCGGCCCGACGCCGACAACCGCGCCGAGTTCGGCCCGCTCGCTGAACCGCACGCTCACGAGTACACCTGCCGCGTCACCGTGACGGGGACCCCCGACCCGAGGTCGGGGATGGTGATGGACCTCGCGCTCCTCGACCGCATCCTTGCCGACGAGGTGACGGGACCGTTCGCGGGCCGGGACCTCAACGCCGCCCTGGCGGCCGGCGGCCAGCTCCCGGTCTGCGAGGTGATCGCCGCGGAGGTCTTCCGCCGCGTCGCGCGGCGGCTCCCGGCGGGCGTGGCGCTCGCGGTGGTGCGCATCGAGGAGGATCCCACGCTCTATGCCGAGTGCTTCGGGGAGTGACCGCGGCCGCCGCGGACGGGGCCCCGATCCCGCCGCGGTCGAGGAAGTACCGGTCTGGCTCGAGGTGAACCGCCGTCCGGCGGTCACCTGGATGTGCACCCCGGAACAGCTCGAGGAGCTCGCCCTCGGCTGGCTCTTCGGCGAGGGATACATCGCCGCGGCCGCGGACGTCCGCCTGCGTCCCTGCGCCACCGACCTGGGGTTCTGGGCCGAGCTCGACCCCGCGCGCATCGCCGCGGTCGAGGCCTCCGGCCGCCGCCAGGTGCTCGCCTCGGGCTGCGGTGCCGTCTCCACCTTCCTGGCCGATCCCGGATCGCTCGAGGCGCGCCCGCCGCGCGGCGCCGCGCCGGACACCAGCGTGCTGCGCGATCGGTTCAAGGAGCTCTTCGCGCTGGGCGCGCGCTATCAGGACACGGGCGGCATCCACGCCGCGGCGCTCACCGACGGCGCGACATTGCTCCACCACGCCGAGGACATCGGGCGCCACAACGCGGTGGACAAGGTGATCGGCGCGGCACTCCTGGCGGGCCACACCGTGACCGGACTCGGCCTGCTCGTGACGGGCCGGATCTCGGCCGAGCTCGCGGCCAAGGCCGGCCGGGCCGAGCTCGCGTGGATCGCGACGCCGTCGGTGCCATCGACGCTGGCCGTCGAGATCGCACGCCGGACCGGCATGCGGCTCGTCGGACGCGCGGTGAGCGGGACCCCGCAGGTGCAAGGAGCCATCGCTTGAGCGTCACCGAAGAACTCATGCAGATCGTCGCGCAGGCCCGCACCATCGCGGTGGTCGGACTCAGTCCCAACCCGGAACGTCCGAGCCACGGCGTGGCCCGGTACCTCCAGACGCAGGGGTACCGGATCGTGCCGGTGACGCCGAAGGGGGGCGCCATCCTGGGCGAGCCGGCGTATCCCGACCTCCGGGCCGCGGCCGCCGCCCTGGCGCCAACGCCGATCGACATCGTGGACGTGTTCCGGCGGGCGGAGACGCTTCCGGACCTCGTCCCCGACATCCTGGCCGTCCGTCCCCGGCTCGCGTGGTTCCAGCTCGGCATCCGTAACGACGTGGCCGCGACCGCGCTCGAGGCGGCCGGGATCCCGGTGGTGCAGGACCATTGTCTCGCCGTCGAACACACCCTCCGCCGCCGCCCCTGATGCGCGCACGCTCCGTTCCCTTCGCGCTGGTCCTGCTCCTCGCCGGCGCGGTCCCGGCCGCCCACGCGCAGGCCTCCGCCGACCGCGCCCGGCTCACCTTCGGGATGGGCCTCGGCTACTCGGGGGGCTCCGGGCTCTGGACCCAGCCCGGGCAGGAATTGCTCGATTACCTGAACCAGGCCGACACCGCGACGATCGCCAAGGAGGTCCGCCCCTCGCTCGGCATCGTGTTCCTCGGCGCGTATTTCCCCAACGACCGCTGGGGCCTCACCGGCGAGGCCCACCTCGTCGGCCTCAAGTACCAGGACGCCTGCCGCCTGGTCACCAACTCCGGCTCGAGCCAGAACAAGGCCATCTGCGACAACCTGCAGGGCCGCTCGCATCCGGGGACGGCGGTGACACTGAGCGTCGGGGCGATCTTTCGGCTGGCGCCGCGGGAGGTGGTCTCGCCGTACCTCCGCGCCAACGTCGGGATCAACATCAGCCAGACGAGCTCGATCCAGACCATCGGGACGTGGAACCATCCGGTCAACGGCGAGGAGGACTACGTCGTGTACGACGACCCGACGCCGCGGACCGTGACGCCGGCGTTCGCCTTCGGCGGCGGGTTCACCACCAAGGCGGGGGCGGCGTCGCAGTTCCGGTTCGAGGCGCGCGACAACCTGATCTTCCTGGACAAGGTCATCGGGACGAGCGCGTATCCGGGTGCGGTCCCCCCGCACAAGGTCGGTGCCACGCACATCCTGTCGATCACGCTCGGGCTCGAGATCGTCCTCGAGCGCCGCCGGGGCCGCCGCTACTGACCCGTCGCCGTTCCGCCCGGACCGCGTAACTTTCGGGCGATGCCTTCCGCGCTTCCCGCATCCTCCACCTGCCGCGGCGTCATCCTCGCCGGCGGCGGCGCCACCCGGTTCGGCGGGGCCCCCAAGGGCCTGGCCGAGGTCGGCGGGCGCCGCACGCTCGACCGCGTGGCGGAGGTCCTGGCCGACGTCACCGGGGGCCCGCCGATCCTGGTGGCCAACGCGCCGGACGCCGCGTCGTGGCGGCCCGACCTCAGCCCGATAGCCGACGTGCTCCCCGGCGCCGGCGCGCTGGGCGGCCTGCTCACCGCGGTGGAGGCCGCCGCGCCCCACCCGGCGCTCGTGGTGGCGTGGGACATGCCGTTCGTCCCGGCCGGGTTGCTGCGCGACCTGGTCGGGCTGCTCGACGGGCACGACGTGGCCATCCCGGCGAGCGACGGGCGCCGGGGACTCGAGCCGCTCTGCGCGGCGTACGGGCCCGCCTGCGCGGCCGCGATCCGCGCGGCGCTCGCCCGCGGGGACCGGCGCGCGATCGCCTTCCACCCGGATGTGCGGGTCGGTATCCTCCCTCTCGACGCCGTGCGCCGTCACGGCGATCCCGACCTGCTGTTCTTCAACGTCAACACCGCGGACGACCTGGCCCGGGCGGAGGCGCTGTGGCGACGCGCATCATCTCGATCGTAGGGCGGAAGGACACCGGCAAGACCACGCTCGTGGTCGCGCTCACGGCGGAGCTGCGCCGCCAGAAGCGCCGGGTGATGACGATCAAGCACGCCTCGCACCCGGCGGAGTTCGACCGGCCCGGCACCGACAGCTGGCGTCATTTCCACGAGGGCGGCGCCGAGCGGGTCGTGCTCGCCTCGCCCGACGCGCGCTTCATCGAGGAGCGGAGTCCCGACACCCTCGACCCGGTGGCGCTGGCGCGGCGCTACCTCGACGGCGCGGACATCGTCCTGGTCGAGGGGTTCAAGGCGGCGCGGCTTCCCAAGATCGAAGTCTTCCGCCGCGCCGTGGCCCAGACGCCGCTCTACGATCCTGCCGCCGCCGAGTCGGAGGACTGGGTCGCGATCCTCACTGACACGCCCTCCCTCGACGCCCGGTGCCGGGTCCTGCGTTTCACCGACACGATGTGGATGCAGCAGCTGGCCGCGCTGGCGTGGGACCGGGCCAAGGTCATCCCGGCGTGACCGACGCCCCGCTGTCGGCCCGCGAGGCGGCGCTCCGGATCCAGGCCGAGGTGCGCCCGCAGCCGCCGCTCCGCGTGCCGCTCGACGACGCGGCCGGGATGGTGCTCGCCGAGGACGCCGTCAGCCCGCTCGACATCCCTGCCCACACCAACAGCGCGATGGACGGCTACGCCACCCGGGCCGACGACGTCCGCGGCGCGAGCGCGGACGCGCCGGTGCGCCTCCGCGTGGTGGAGGTCATCCCGGCCGGTCGGTTCCCCACCCGGTCCATCGGGCCGGGCGAGTGCGCGCGGATCTTCACCGGCGCGCCGCTGCCCGCCGGCGCCGACGGGGTCATCCGCCAGGAGGACACCGACCAGGGCGCCGAGACCGTGACCATCCGGAGCGGCCGCGACGCCGGGGTCAACATCCGCCGCGCGGGCGAGGACCTGACGCGGGGGGCGGTGGCGCTCCCGGCCGGCACGGCGCTCGGGCCGGCGCATCTCGGCGTGCTCGCGTCCATCGCCGTCTCGGCGCCGGTGGTGGTCCGGCGCCCGCGCGTCGCCATCCTCGGCAGCGGCGACGAGATCGTGGACGTGGACCGGCCCGAGGAGATCCTGAGCGGCCGGAAGGTGGCGAGCTCGAACACCCACACGCTGATCGCCCTGGTCCGCGAGGCGGGCGGCGTCCCGCTCAACCTCGGCATCGCGGCCGACACGCCGGCGAGCCTCCGCGCGCACCTCGCGGCCGCCGCCGAGGCCGACCTGCTGGTCACCACGGCGGGGATCAGCGTCGGCGAGCACGACCACGTGCGCGACGTGCTCGCCGAGATGGGCGGCGAGCTCCGCTTCTGGAAGCTGCGGATGCGGCCGGGCGCTCCGGTCGGGTTCGGGCGGGTGCTCGGCATCCCGTGGATCGGCCTGCCCGGCAACCCGGTCAGCACAATGGTGACGTTCGAGCTGTTCGTGCGTCCGGCCATCCGCCGGATGGCGGGGCACGCCCTCCCGTTCCGCCGCGCGGTGCCGGTGCGGGCGGCCGAGCGCATCACGCTCGGGCCCAGGCTGCAGCATTTCCTCCGGGCGGTCGTTACCGAGGCCGACGCAGGCACGGAGGCGCGACTCACCGGCCCGCAGGGGTCGGGGATCCTCACCTCGATGGTGCGCGCCAACGCGCTGCTCGTGGTCCCCGAAGGCCAGCACGACACCCCGCCCGGGGCCGAGCTGCGGGCCATCCGGTTGGACGATCCCGGGCACGTCGCCGAACCCGGGTTCTAGGCGCGGCCGCCGGTCCCCTCCTACCTTTCGCGCATGTCCATCGACCTCGGCCACCATCCGCCGATCGTCTGGGGCGGCTTCACGGCGCTGGTGGCCGTGCTCCTCGTCCTCGACCTCTTCGTCCTGAACCGCCGCGCCGAGCCGCTCACGATGCGGAAGGCGGCGCAGTGGTTCGCCGGGCTCGTGGTCATCGCGCTGCTGTTCGGGCTCTTCCTGCTCCGCCGGGAGGGCCACCGGGCGATGCTCGAGTACTACACGGGCTACCTGGTGGAGCTCAGCCTGAGCGTGGACAACCTGTTCGTCTTCATCCTGCTGTTCCAGTACTTCGCGGTGCCGGCCGCGCTGCAGCCGCAGGCGCTCAAGTGGGGGATCCTGGGCGCGCTGGTGATGCGGGCGGCGATGATCCTCGCCGGGGCGCTGCTGCTCCAGCGGTTCGAGTGGATCACCTGGGTGTTCGGGGCGGTGCTGATCTTCACCGGGTGGAAGATGCTGACCCGGACCGAGGAGCGGATCGACCCCGAGAAGAACCCGCTCCTCCGGCTGGCCCGGCGGGTGCTGCCGGTGAGCGAGTCGTACGAGAACGGCCGCTTCCTCGTGCGCGGCCTCCGCGGCTGGCGGGTGACCCCGCTCGTGCTGGTGCTCATCACCATCGAGTGGACCGACCTGGTCTTCGCGATCGACAGCATTCCGGCGGTGTTCGCGGTGACGCGCGACCCGTTCATCGTGTACAGCTCGAACGTCTTCGCCATCCTCGGGCTGCGGGCGCTCTTCTTCCTCATCGCCGGCCTGCTCGACAAGTTCCGCCACCTCAAGACCGGCGTGGCCGTCATCCTCCTCTTCGTGGGGGCCAAGATGGCCGCCAGCGGCGTCATCCACGTCCCCATCGGCCTGTCGCTCGGCGTCATCGTCGGGACGCTGGCCGCTGCGGTGCTGCTCTCCCTCCGGCCCGCCGCGGCGCCCCCCGCCGGTCCCGCCGCGTGACCGCGCGGCGCTGGAGCGAACGCCTCGGCCTGCACCGCCCGGAGCTCCGGGCCTGGGCGCTCTACGACTGGGCCTACTCGGCGATGATCACCACGATCACCACCGCCGTGTTCCCGATCTATTTCGTGAAGGTGGCGGCGCGCGACGTGGCCGGACCGGCGGCCACCGCCCGGCTCGCGTGGGTGAGCGGCGTCGCGCTCGCCGTGGCCGCGGTGGTCTCGCCGATCCTGGGGGCGCTGGCGGACCAGGCGCCGATCAAGCGCCGGGGACTCGGCATCTGCATGGTCCTGGGCGTGGCCGCGACCGCCGGGCTGTGGTGGGTCGGCCCGGGCGACCTGACGCTGGCGTCGTGGCTCTTCGCGGCGGTGATCGTGGGCGGCACCGCCAGCTTCGTGTTCTACGAGGCGCTGCTGCCGCACCTGGCCCGCCCCGACGAGATCGATCGGGTCTCGACGGCCGGGTACGCGCTCGGCTACGTCGGCGGCGGGACGCTGCTGGCGCTCAACCTCGCCTGGATCCTCCGCCCCGCCCTGTTCGGCCTCCCGACCGGCCCCGGACTGTCGCCGGCGCAGGCCACCCTGCCCACCCGGCTCGCGTTCCTGTCGGTGGCGGTCTGGTGGCTCGGCTTCGGCGCGCTCGCCATCCGCCGTCTGCCGGAGCCCGCGGTCCGCCAGGCCCACCCCGGCACCGGGTCGGCGGTGCGGGCGGCGATGGCACAGCTGGCCCACACCGCGCGGCTCCTCCGCCAGTACCCGCAGGCCGGGCTGCTGCTGCTCGCGTTCCTCATCTATAACGACGGCATCCAGACCATCATCAAGATGGCCACCGCCTACGGCACCGAGATCGGCATCGGCCAGGGCGCCCTGATCGGCTCGATCCTGCTGGTCCAGTTCGTCGGCATCCCGTGCGCGTTCCTCTTCGGCGCGCTGGCCGACCGGATCGGCACCAAGCCCGCCATCCTGCTCGGACTCGCGGTGTACGGGGTGATCTCGGTCTTCGGGTACTACATGCGGACCGGGACGCACTTCCTGATCCTCGCCCTGCTCGTCGGGACCGTGCAGGGCGGGACGCAGGCGCTCTCGCGGTCGCTCTTCGCCACGTTGATCCCGGCGGAGCGGTCGGGGGAGTTCTTCGGGCTGTTCAGCGTGTTCGAGAAGGTGGCGGGGATCTTCGGGCCGCTGTTCTTCGCGGCGGCGATCTGGATCTCCGGCTCGAGCCGGAACGCGATCCTCAGCGTGATCGCCTTCTTCGTGGTGGGTGCGCTGCTGCTGGGACGGCTGGACGTGGAGGGGGGGCGCCGGCAGGCCCGGGAGCCCGCCGGCACCTGACCGTCAGGCGGCCGGGCCGGGGTCCACGATGCCCTCCCGGGTCGCGACACTGGAGCCACGACCGTGGGCAGCATGGGCAGCGCAGCCAACCCGGGGACCGCGCGGGGACCGTCGGCGTCTGCGGCTGCGATCTCGATCGGTTGGATCGTGCTGAAGAGCAACTCCGCGACGGCCGGCAGCCTGGGCCTCAGCGGTCTCGCCACGCCCGACCAGACGCTGTACGCGCAGGCCATGGTCGACTGGATCAACGGCCACGGCGGCCTCGGTGGTCGCACCATCAAGCCCGTCTACTTCCACTTGGACGCGAGCGGATCCCAGAGCATCG
>CAMLHU010000019.1 GCA_946479825.1 uncultured Gemmatimonadota bacterium | reverse complement strand
CGCGCCGCCCGCCACCTGACCGGGCGGTCGGCCACCGCGCTCCTTTCGCCGGCCACCCTGGCGCGGCTCGCGGCGGACCCGCCCGCCACCGTGGCGGCGCTCGCCGAGGTCCCCGGCGTCGGCGCCTGGGTGGCCGAGCGGCACGGCGGCGTGCTCCTCGGCGCGCTTGGCGTCGACGGGACCGCCGCGTCCGCGCCTCCCGAATCGTCCCCGGTCGGGCAGGCGATCCTCGCCTGGCGCGGCGAGGTCGCGGCCTCGGCCGGGATCCCCGAATATGTCGTGCTCCCGGATGCCGTCCTTCGCCGGATCGCGGAGGCGCTCCCCGTCACCCGCGGCGAGCTGGCCCGCCTGCCAGGCGTCGGACCCAAGACGTTGCTCAAGCACGGCGACGCGCTGCTCGACATCATCGCGCAGCATCGCTGAATCCGGCGTCGGCGGGGGTATATTCCCCGGGTCGTGTCAGCGCGGCGGCCAGCGGCCGCTGCCGATCCCTCTGCCGAAATGCGCGGTCCCGCCATGGACGATTCCCTCTATTTCAACGAGCAGCACCACCAGGTCCGCGAGATGGTGCGCGAGTTCGCGCGGACGAACATCGCGCCGGTCGCCCGCGACCTCGACCGCACGTCGACGTTCCCGTGGGAGAACGTCAAGCGGATGGGGGAGCTCGGCCTCCTCGGCGTGCCGTGGAGCGAGGAGCTCGGCGGGGCGGGGATGGACCAGCTCAGCTACTACATCACCATCCACGAGATGGCCAAGGTGGACGCCAGTCACGCGCTCACCATCAGCGCCCATACCAACCTGGGCACGTCGCCGATCGTGGACTTCGGCACCGACGAGCAGCGCCGCCGCTACGTGCCGCTCCTCGCCTCGGGCAAGGTCCTCGGCGGCTTCGGGCTCACCGAACCCGGCGCCGGCTCCGACGCCGGCGGCACCGCCACCACCGCCGTGGACAAGGGCGATCACTTCGTCCTGAACGGCACCAAGCGATTCATCACCCACGCCGGCGTCGGCGAGATCTTCGTCGCCACGGCGCGCACCGAACCGGGGAACGGAAGCCGCGGCATCACGAGCTTCATCGTGACCAAGGACACCGTGGACCTCGACCAGTGCCGCGCCCTGGGCGTCGGGCACGCGCCGGAGCTCCCCAAGCTCAACGGCGTCCGCGCCGGCCGGAAGGAGGACAAGATGGGCTGGCGGGCGAGCGACACCCGCGAGCTCATCTTCGAGGACGCGGTGGTCCCGAAGGAGAACGTCCTCGGCAGGATGGGCGAAGGCTTCGTCAACTTCCTCAAGACCCTCGACGCCGGCCGCATCGGCATCGCGGCGCTCTCCCTCGGCATCGCGGAAGGCGCCTACGACGAGGCGCTGGCCTACGCCGGGACCCGCAAGCAGTTCGGGAAGTACATCGGCGCCTTCCAGGGCGTGCATTTCCAGCTCGCCGACATGGCCCTCGAGATCGAGGCCGGCAAGCACCTGCTCTATCACGCGGCCTGGCTCAAGATGCGGGGCCGGCCGTACAAGACCGAGGCCGCCATGGCCAAGCTCTTCTGCTCCGAGCTCGCGATGCGCGCCACCACCAAGGCGGTGCAGGTCTTCGGCGGCTACGGCTACACCACCGACTATCCGGTGGAGCGGATGATGCGCGACGCCAAGGTCTGCGAGATCGGCGAAGGGACGAGCGAGGTCCAGCGGATGGTCATCGCCCGCGCCATCCTGGGCGACGTCCTGAACGGAGGACGCCCGCCCTCGTCGCCATCCACGCGGGCCCCGTCCGCGACGAGCGCTTCGCCGCCGGGCGCGCGCGCCGGACGGCGATCTGCAAGTCGTCCCGCCGGGACCTGGTCCGCATCGGGCCGCTCGGCATCGAGGGCGACGACCAGGCCGACCGCCGGCACCACGGCGGGGCGTCGCGGGCCCTGTGCGCGTATGTGCTCGAGCATCAGCGGGTGTGGGCCGGCGTGTGGAAGCGCGACGTCCCGCCGGGGTCGTTCGGCGAGAACCTGACGGTCTCCGGCCTCGACGAGACCACCGTCCATATCGGCGACCGATTCCGGCTCGGCTCCGCCCTGATCGAGGTCGCCTCGGCCCGCGGACCCTGCGGGACGCTGGCCGCAAGACTCGGCATCCCGGACGTGGTCGCCCAGGTCCGGGCGCGGGGCTGGACGGGGTGGTACTCCCGGGTGCTCGAGCCGGGCGAGGCGCAGGCGGGGGACGCCCTCGTCCTCGAATCCGCCCATCCCGCCGCGATCTCGGTGGCCGAGGCCTACCGGATCAAGTTGGACAAGCAGGGCCCCGCCGGCCCGACCCGGCGGCTGCTGGCGGTGGAGGCACTTTGTCCCGAATGGCGGGCGTCGCTGACCGACCGCTTGGCCGCCCTCGGGGCGTAAGGTTGGTCAGCAGGCCTGTCGTATTGCGCTAACTCTCCCTGTATCATAGATTTAGCTCGCCTATGCAGTTCGCCTCCCCGTACCGGCGTTCGATCTTCATCCTGTCGGGCACACGCGCAACGCTGTGTCCCATGGGTGGATTCGACGCGTCCTGGCGGGGGCTTATGGCGGGGCGCACGGAGTCGCAGGTTGGCGGACCCCGGATCATCGGGGGCCGCGCAGGGCAGGGCAGTGGGGTCCGGGCTTCGGCCCGCTCGCTGTCGGCAGGTGCCGGCCCGGCGACGGGCCTTGGGATCGCGGGCGATCGTGGGGCCGGGTGGCCCCGCCGGTCGCCCGTCCACGTTTTGAAGGCCGCCCCCCCCGGGCCGGCCGAGGGTACATCGCGTGAAGCGCGAGATTCTCATCAATGGCACGCAGCGCGAGACGCGCGTCGCCATCCTCGAGGACGACCGTCTTGTTGAGCTCCTGGTCGATCGTCCCGACCATCGCCGCATCGTCGGCGATATCTACCTGGGCCGGGTGGAGGCAGTCCTTCCCGGTATCCAGGCAGCCTTCGTAGACATCGGCCTCGAAAAGAGCGCCTTCCTCCACGCGTCGGACCTGCTCGAGCCGGACGAAGAGCACGATCCGGACGAGGAGCCGGCGACGGCGGAATATCCCGTCGTCGCGGCCTCGGCGTCCGAGCCTGTGGTCTCGATGCCGGCCGAGCCGGCGTCCGCCGCCGAGGAGTCCCCGGCGGAATCGGAGGCCGCCGAGCCGCAGGGCGGGGAAGGTGGGGAGGGTGGGGAGAAGAAGGAGGGGGGCCACCGTCGCTCGCGACGTCGGCGGCGTCGCCGGCGGGGCAACGGGGCCACGGGGATCGAGGGCGGACCGGAGGATTTCCCGACCGAGCGTGAGGCCGAGGAGGCGCCCGAGGTCCCGGCGCCGAGCGCTGAGCCGATGGAGCCCGCGCCGGAGGCGTCGGCCGAGCCCGAGGCGGCTCCCGCGCCCCAGGGTGGCGAGCGGCCGCCGCGCGAACGCCGGCAGAACGGCGGCCGGCGGGGCGGTCGTGGTGAGCGGGGCGGCGAGGCTCAGGCGCCCCGGGAACGGGAGAAGGAGAAGCCCCGGGAACGGGAGGCCGCTCCGCGCTTCCGCGAGGTGAACGGCCGGCGTGCGCTCCCTAACATCGCCGACCTGGTCAAGAAGGGTCAGACGCTCCTGGTGCAGGTCACCAAGGAGCCGATCAGCACCAAGGGATGCCGCGTCACCGCCCAGATCTCCCTCCCCGGGCGGTTCCTGGTGTACATGCCGCACGCGTCCCGCGTCGGCGTGAGCCGCAAGATCGAGAGCCGCGAGCAGCGGGCCAAGCTCCGCGAGATGGTCAATCGCCTGATGCCGGCCGGGTCGGGCGGGATGATCGTCCGCACCGTGGCCGAAGGCACCACCGAGGAGCACTTCCGCCGCGAGGTGGAGTCGCTGCTCAACCTCTGGAAGAAGATCAACAAGAAGCTCCGCTTCGTCCGGGCGCCGGCGCTGGTCCAGCGCGAGACCAGCCTCACCCGCGGCATCATCCGCGACCTGTTCAGCGCCAAGGTGGACGGGCTCTGGTGCGACTCCAAGGAGCTCGTCCACGAGATCGAGCAGTACCTCGAGCAGGTGGACCCGGACCTGAACCAGCGGGTGCACCACTACACCGAGCCGCAGCCGCTGTTCGAGAAGTTCGACATCGAACGCGAGATCAAGGACCTCTTCAAGTCGCGCTGCGAGCTCCCGAACGGCGGCTCGATCGTCATCCAGCCCACCGAGGCGCTGGTCTCGATCGACGTCAACACCGGCCGCTACACCGGCAA
The DNA here is from genome assembly GCA_946479825.1 of uncultured Gemmatimonadota bacterium. Next base: position 11,178 of record CAMLHU010000019.1, on the reverse strand, counting down.
GAAGGACCCGGAGAAGACCATCCTCCGGACCAACCTCGAAGCGGCCCGCGAGATCGCCCGCCAGCTCCGGCTCCGCGACATCGGCGGGATCGTCGTCTGCGACTTCATCGACATGGAGTCGAAGCAGAACCGCGACCGCGTGCTCTCCGAGCTCCGGAGCCACCTGGCCCGCGACCGGGCCCGGACCAAGGCGTACGCCGTCTCCGAGCTCGGCCTGATCGAGATGACCCGCCAGCGGGTCCGCCCCTCGCTCTGGCATTCGATGACCGCCGACTGCCCGACCTGCTCCGGGACCGGCCGGGTCTTCCGGCCCGAGGTGGTGGCGCGGCGCCTCGAGCGCTCGCTCAAGCGGGCCGGCTACGAGCACCGCGAGCGGCAGCTGGCCGTCCGACTCCACCCCGAGGTGGCACTCTACCTCCTCGAGGAGGAGCCGAAGCTGATCCAGGCCCTCGCCCGCCAGATCGGCGTCGAGCTCGAGGTGCGGGACGACCCGATGATGCGGCTCGACGAGTTCCGGCTGATGAGCCGCCCCGCCGGGCGGGACGTCACGGAGATGTACGCGGTGGCGTGAGGGGCAGGGCAGGTCCGGCCCCATTGACCTAACCCCGTCCCCCGGTTAATCTTCCGGGCTCTTGCACGTACCCCCGACTTCGGGACAGGACCGTATGTACGCGATTTTCCGGGCCTCGGGAAAGCAGTTCCGGGCCGAAAAGGGCAAGACGCTCCGCCTCCCCCGGCTCGACAAGCAGCCGGGCGACAAGGTCGTCTTTGACGAAGTGCTGCTCTCCTCGGATGGCGAGACCATCCACGCGGGGACGCCGCTCGTGAAGGGCGCCAAGGTCGAGGCCGAGGTCGTGGCCGAGACCAAGGGCGACAAGATCTACGTCTTCAAGTTCAAGCGGCGGAAGAACTACCGCCGCAAGACCGGTCATCGGCAGAAGTACACCGAGGTCCGGATCACCGGCCTCAAGCTCGGCTGAGGATCCCATGGCTCACAAGAAGGGCGTCGGCTCCAGCCGCAACGGCCGCGACTCCAATCCGCAGTACCTCGGCGTCAAGCGCTACGGCGGCGAGAAGGTCACCGCGGGGATGATCATCGTCCGCCAGCGGGGCACCAAGTTCCATCCCGGCAAGAACGTGCGCCGCGCCAGCGACGACACGCTCTTCGCCCTGGTCGATGGCGTGGTCAAGTTCGAGCACAAGGACAAGGCCCGCCGGCAGGTCTCGGTCTATCCGGCCGCTGCCGCGAACTGAGTCCGACCGCTCGCCGTTCAAGGGACGCCGCCTCCGCGGCGTCCTTTTCGTTTGCCCTCCCCGGTGTGCAGATTGAAACATCGGCGGGCCGGTGCGCGTACCGGGCAGGGAACCCCTACGGGAGCAGACGATGGCGAAATTCCTGGATCAGGTGAACGAGGCCGTGGCCGCGGTCGGCCGGAAGGCCCAGGCCACGGTCGAGCAGCTCCGGCTCCTGGGCGAGCAGTCCACCGCCACCCGCAAGCGTGATCAGGCCCTGCGCGACCTCGGCCGCCTGGCCCACGGCGAGGCCAAGGGCACGGCGCCTGACGCCGGCCGGCGCGACGAACTCGTCGCCGCGATCGACGCCGCCGAGGCGGACCTCGCCCGGATCGACAAGGAGCTGGCCGCCGCGAAGGGCGAAGTGGTGAGCGTGAAGGAGGAAGGGGGGAGCTAGGAGCTAGGAGCTAGGAGCTTGGAGCCTGGAGTCGGGAGCTTGAAACAGCTTCACGCTCCCAGCCCCAGCTCCTAGCTCCCAGCTCCTCGCTCCAAGCTCTCTAGAAGTACTTCGGCGGCAAACTCCGGTACCGATCCAGCAGTTCCGTCATCCGGCTGACCATCGGCACTTCCGCGCCCCGGATGAACACGTGCTCGGCCCGGCTTGAGAACTCGAACGGATCGCCCGACCACACGACCACGTCGGCCGCCTTGCCGGGCTCGAGCGAGCCCCACCGGTCGGCCACGCCGTATGCCTCCGCCGGCGAGAGGGTCACGGCCCGGAGGGCCTGGTCCCAGGTCATCCCGTTCCGCACGGCGTTACCGGCCGCGAACCGGAGGTCCCGGTCGCGGCTGTCGTCGTTCTGGGCGATGACCACCTTGACCCCCGCCTGCGCCAGGACCGTGGCGTTGTCGAGCCGGGCGTGGAGCCCGTCAAAGCGTGGCACGTCGGTGAGGTTCTCGACCAGGACCGGCACCCCCGCCTTCGCGAGCTCAGGGGCCACCATCCAGGCCTCGGTCCCGCCCTGGATCATCATCTTCAGGTGGAACTCCTGCGCCAGCCGGAGCGCGTTCTCGATGTCGCTCCGCCGGTTGGCCTCCACGATCACCGGCTCCTTCCCGGCAAGGACCGGTCCGAGGGCGGCGAGGTCGGCGGCAGGGGCTGAGAGCGCCTGCATCCGGTTCTGGTCGTAGTCGCCCTTGCGGCGCTGGTACTCGAGCGCGTCGGAGAAGAGCTGGCGGAGGCGCTCCATCACGCCCGCGCGGCTCCCGCCGCCGGCGTCCTTCGCGTTGGTGCCGACCGACAGCACCATCGCGGCGGGGTTCACCGCCACGAGGTCCTCGAGCCGGTCGCCGGAGAGGTCGATGATCGTCCCCTGGCCGGCGATGAGCCCGTCCGCCGGCCCCACGAACGCCGTGGTGATCCCCTGCATCCGGGCGATCGGGATCGTCACCGCCGCGGGGTCGATCCCCTCCGCGACGTTGAACGACGGGTTGACGTCGCCCGCGTGCGTCCGCTCGCGGGTCTCGCCCACCGACTGCACGCCGGTGAGCCCGTAGTCCCCGAAGCCGTGGAAGAAGCCGGGCGTCACCACCTTGCCGGTCGCGTCGATGCGGGTCGCGCCGGCGGGGATGGGGATCCCGGCGCCGACCGCCGCGACCTTCCCGTCCTTGAGGATCACCGTGCCGTTCTCGATCTTCGGCCCCGACACCGGGTACACGGTGCCGCCGGTGATCGCGACCGTCTGCGCCTGTGCCGGGAGGGCGCTGCACAGCGCGCCCGCCGCCAGCAGGGCCATCGCGTGGATCTTCATCGCCCCACCCCCGGGGCCGCCTGGCCCAGGTTGAAGTCGGTCTCGTACTGGCGCGCCGGGTTGTCCCGGTCGAACACCAGCCACCCGTCGTTCCACACCTTGAGCGACTTGGTGTACACCGAGAAGGGGTCGCCTGACCAGAGCACCACGTCGGCGTCCTTGCCCGCCTCGAGCGTGCCGGTCTCCTTGTCGATCCGGAGCACCCAGGCCGGGTTGGCGGTGATCCAGCGGATCGCGTCGAGCCGCGTCACCGGGATCCCCGCCTGCTGGCCCGCGAAGAGCGCCTCCGCCGCGGCCTGGTTGAGCCGCTGGATGCCGTCCTCGCTGTCGGAGTGGATCACGGTCCGGACCCCGGCGCGGGTCAGCAGCGCCGCGTTCTCCGGGATGCCGTCGTACGCCTCCATCTTGAAGCCCCACCAGTCCGCCCACACCGACGCCGCGATGCTGTCGCGCGCCAGCAGGTCGGCCACCTTGTAGCCCTCCACCACGTGGTGGAACGAGCGGATCCGGAAGCCGAACTCGTGCGAGAGGTCGATCATGTTGGCCATCTCGTCGGCGCGGTAGCAGTGGTTCTGTACCTGGATGTTGCCGCGCAGGACGTCGGCCAGCGTCTCGAGGCCGAGGTCACGGGCCGGCGGGTCGCCGACGGGGTGGGCGAGCCACGCGTCCCACTTCTTTCGATACCCTTCGGCCTGGATGAACGCCGCGCGATAGCCGGCCATGTTGCCCATCCGGGTCGAGGGCCCGCGGTTCTCATACACCCGCTTCGGGTTCTCCCCGCACGCCATCTTCAGGTTGTACGGCGCGCCCGGGAACTTCATCTGCTCCACCGTCCGGGCCGGGATCAGCCGGAGCGTGGCCGACCGCCCGCCGATCAGGTTGGCGGAGCCCGGCAGCACTTCGATGACGGTCACCCCGCCGGCGATCGCGAGCGGGATCTGCGGGTCCTGGGGCCAGAACGAATGCTCGGCCCACACGTTCGGCGTCACCGGGTTGGTGGCCTCGTTGCCGTCGCTCTCCGCCCAGGTGCCCGGGGCGGCGTAGACGCCGAGGTGGCTGTGATCGTCGATGAGCCCGGGAGTGACGAACTTCCCGGTGCCGTCGATGACCGTGGCGTCGGCCGGGGCGGTCAGGTCGGTGCCCACGGCGACGATCTTGCCGTCGCGCAGCAGGATCGACCCGTGCTCGATCTCCGGGCCGGCCGCGGTCATGATCGTCGCGTTGCGAATGAACACTGGCGCCGACGGGTGGCGCTGGTAGGTGGACGGGTACTGGGGCCGGAGGGCGCTCCAGGCGGCGTTCGGCCCGGGGGTGGCCGATTCCGGCGCCGGGCTCGTGGCCGCGGGTGGCTGGCCTGCGCAACCCGCCAGGAACGCCGCGACCGCCCACGGTCCGACGTGGCGAAGCGTGCGTGTCATCGCTCCATCTCGTGCTAGGGTGGAACTGCGGTGGCCCCCGGGCCCGAACGGGCTCAGCGGACCAGGACGAATGTCAGGGGGGTGCCGACGATCTCCTCGCGCACTACGCGGTGCGGGGGCGTTTTGTTTACAAAGAAGCGCACCGGGACCTGCCCGCCGCGCAACTCCGCGAGCCAGACGTCGAAACGGCCCGCCGGCACCGTCAGGGTGTCGGCGCCGATGACGGCGAGCGTCATCGGGCGGAACGCGTTCTCGCCGGAGACGAACGCGGTGAATCGCCAGAGCGTATCCGTGCCCCAGCCAAGCGTCGGAAGGTACAGCGGGATGGCGTTGTCATCCACGACGTCCGGCGCCACGGCGGTGTCCACGGTGAACGTGACGGCGGCGCCGCCGCTCGGCGCGACGGTCACACCGCGCACCCGGCCGCCTCGGTAGGCGAGGCTCGCCCGGATGCTGACGCCCTGGACCACGCCGCCCTGCTGGACCTGGCGCACCAATCCGTCGTGCCCGAGCGCGATCTCGGTCCGCTGGCGGACGAACTCGCCGATCTGCGTCTCCTCGACATAGAGGAATCCGCCGGGCACGGCCCGCACCTCGCGCCGGCTGAAGCCGATCGATCGGCCCTGCACCAGGACGTCGAAGCTGTCCCGGGCCGGCGCGAGCCTGGTGGCGCCGGGGGCGAGCCCGGGGGCCTGGGCCCGCAGCGCCGCCGGGAACAGCAGGGCACACCCGAGCGCCACGGTCCGGCGGATCGGGCCCACGTCAGGGACGGGCCGGAAGGCCGACCGCCGTCCGGGCGCGATCGGGGTAGTTGCCGCAGAGCCCGTCCACGCCGACGGCGACGAGCCGGGCCAGCTCGGCCGGCGTGTTCGCGGTCCACACGATCACCTCGCCGCCGGCCGCATGCACCTCATCCACCAGCTCGCGGTCGGTCAGCGACGCTTCCTGCCAGAGCACGGTCGCCCCGGCCGCGCGCAGTTCGTCCACTGGATGCACGGCGCGGCTCGCCGACAGGATGCCGCGGCGCAAGGTCGGCGCGCGGGCGCCGAGCCGCGCGATGATGCGATGGTCGAAGGCGTGCACGGCGTAGCGTGACGGGTGCGGGCCGCGCGACAGGGCGTCGAGCAACGCGCCGTCCCGGTCCGCCGGAAGCGTCTTGATCTCGACCCAGACCCGCAGGTCACCCACCGCATCGAGCGCCTGGGACAGCACGGGGACCGGCTCGCCGTTCGGGAGTCGTACTGCCCCGACCTCGTCCGCGGTGTGCTCGGCGATGACACCGAGGCCGGGGAGCTCGGGGTCGTGGTGCACCACCAGCGCCCCGTCCCGGGTGGCGTGGATGTCGAGCTCGACCCCGTCGGCGCCCATCGCCTGCGCCAGGCGGAACGCCGCCAGCGAATTCTCATACGCGTAGCCCGACGCGCCGCGGTGGGCCAGGACGAGGGGGCGGGGCATCGGTCGCTCCGGGTCGGTGAGGAGATTAGGATAGCTTAACACCTCCGCCCCTCCCGCGTCCGTTCGGAACCGATGAGCCCCGTGCCGGCCGAGCCCGAAGCCCCCCAGGACCTGGAACTCGTAGCCGCCTGGCAGGGCGGGGACGAGCGGGCGGCCACCCGGCTGGTCGAGCGCCACACGCCGGCGATCGCCCGATTCCTCGCGGGGGCTGGGGCGCCGCCCTCGGACCTCGACGACCTGGTGCAGGAGACGTTCTTCCGGGCGTTCCGGCGGCTCGGTTCCTGGCGCGGCGAATCGGCCCTGCGGTCGTGGCTCTTCAGCATCGCGGCCAACCTGCTGCGCGACGAATTCCGCCGCCGAAAGGGACGCCAGGTGATCCCCATCGACGACCGCGACGTGCCGGCTCCCGGCCGTCCCGACGGCGAGTTCGAGGCCGACGAGGCCGAGCGCAGGATCCGCGCGGGGCTGGCGGACCTTCCGCGGTTGCAGCGCGAAGTGTTCCTCCTGCGGGCCCAGCAGGGGATCGGGTATGACGAGATCGCGGTGGCGCTCGGCACCACCCCCGGCGCGGCCCGGGTCCACTATCACCACGCCGTGAAGCGCCTGAAGGAGCTGGTCCGATGACCGAATGCGAAGCGCTGTCGGAGCGGATGCCCCTGGTGGCCCACGGGGAGTCGGCGTGGACCGCGGCCGAGGCGGGTCACCTCGCGCAGTGCGCGGAGTGCGCCGCCGAGTGGCGGCTGGTGCAGGTCGCCGCGGGGCTCGGTCGCCGCGAGGCCGCGGCGGTGGATCCCGCCCTCGTGGCCGCCGGGGTGCACGGCCGCCGGGTGGCGGCCCGCCGGTGGGAGCGGCGGTTCCGGGCCTGGGGTGCGATCGGCGCACTTGCGGCCGCGGCCGCCGTCGCGCTCGTGGTCTGGCCGGGACCCCGGCCGGACGCCGGGCCGGTGCGCGCCGCGGTGGCCGACGCCCCGCCGACGCTGGTGCCGGAACTCGATTCGCTCTCGGCCGACGAGCTGCAGAGCGTGCTCGGCTCGCTCGACCGGCCCCTCGCCGAGAGCCGGACCCTCGGCACCGACGGGCTCGGCGATCTCAGCGACGACCAGCTGGCCACGGTCCTCAACACGATGGAGGGATGATGCGCGCTCTGGTGTGGGTCGCACTGGCGGGCGCCGTGGCGGCGGCGCCGCTCGCGGCGCAGGGGGCCCCGGGGGCCACCCGGCGCCAGCTGCAGCAGCGGATCGAGACGCTGTTCATGCAGCGGGCCACCGAGGAACTCGCCCTCACGCCCGACCAGGCGACGCGGCTCCGGGAAATGGCGGAGCGGACCTTCGCCCGGCGGCGGGCGCTCGAGGCCGAGACCCAGCGGCTCAACGCGCTGCTGGCCGGCCAGCTCCGGCCCGGCGTGGCCGCCGACCAGGACAGCGTCGCCCGGCTGGTGGACAGCCTCGTCACCCTGCGGGTGGCGTACGCGGAGGTGTTCCGGGATGAAGAGGCCGAGATGGCGAAGTTCCTCACCCCGGTCCAGCGGGCCCAGTACTACATCCTCCGCGAGCGGCTGCTCCAACGCATCCAGCAGGTGCGGCAGAAGCGGCTCGCCGGGGGTGCGGCCGACCCGGGGGATGACGCGTTCGGGCCGTGACGCCCGTCACGTGTGAAGGGAGTCACATCGGACCGCCGCGTCCGACAATAGAGTGCTTGCAAATTGCCCCGCCGGACGCGACCTTTGTGTCGCAAGCCCGAGTGGCGGAATGGCAGACGCAGCGGACTCAAAATCCGCCGGGGGGCGACCCCCGTGTGGGTTCGACTCCCACCTTGGGCATCCTTCCGGTGCTCGAGCGAGGCCCCGATGACCCCGACCCGAACCACCCTGGTGTCCCTCGCACTGGCGGCCACCGCGCTCGCCGGCTGCGACCTCCCCACGCAGGCCCCCAAGTGGAACACCACCTGGATCCTGCCGGTCCACGATGACACCGTGGCGGTGTCGCAGTTCCTCCCGGCCAGCGTGACGGTGGCGGGGAGCAACTTCGTGACGACCGTCGCCCGCGACTCGGTGCGGCAATCCCTCGGCCAGATGTGCGGCGCCTGCGGGGCCCTCAACGGCACGAGCGCGGCGCTCCCCGCCTTCTCCGACACGCTGACCCACACCGACTCGTTCCCGGGGTCGGTGCTCGCGATCACGCCCGGGGGCGGGCTCGCGCTCTCGTTCCGCATCGATAACGCGCTTGGCTTCGACCCGCTCCGTCCGGGGACCGGGCTCGTCGGCAAGATCGTCACGACGATCACCGATTCCGCCGGCAACGCGGTGGCCACCGACAGCGTGGACGGCGGGAGCGACAGCCTGCCGAGCGGGACATCGATGTCGCGCAGCATCCCGCTCGGCGCCAATGCCATTCACGGGCCGATCCACGTCGTCGCCGCGGTCACGATCCCCGGGTCCGACGCGTTCACGGTGGACACCTCGGCGTCGCTCCAGGTCACGACCACCACCGACAGCGTCACGCTGGCGGGCGTCACCGTGAGCCTGCTCAACCAGAGCGTGCAGAGCGGCTCGGTGGACGTGGACTGGTCCGGCATCGACACGAGCGTGCAGCAGAAGATGCAGCGTGCCAAGATCCAGCTGACCACGCACAACCCGTTCACGGCCGAAGGTACCGGCACTATCACGTTCACGCAGGGCGGCACGCCGGTCATCCCCGCCAAGAACATCGTCATCGCGGCAGGCGACACCACGCAGCTGATCGACCTCTCCCAGTCCGAGATCCAGACCCTCACGGGCGCAGGCCAGTCCACGGTGTCGGTGGCCGCGACGGTCTCGGGTACCGGTGGGGGCAACGCGGTGACCATCATGCCGGGCCAGCAGCTGATCGTCCAGACGCACGTGCTCGTGACGCTGACCATCGGGGGGAACTGAGCGATGCGACGCCTTCTGCTGGCGGTCCTGATGCTGGCCCCGGCGCCGGCCGCGGCCCAGGTGGTGATGGCGGGCGCGCGGGCGGCCGGGATGGGCGGCAACTACGGCACCACCGCCCGCGGGTTCGGGGCGGGGTACTGGAACCCCGCGAACCTCGGGCAGCACGACAACCCGGCCTTCTCGCTCGAGCTGCCGGGCGTGGCGCTCTCGGCCTCGGCCGACCCGATCAAGCTCTCGGACATCAAGAAGTACGGCGGCGACACCATCCCCAACTCGGTCAAGCAGCAGTGGCTCGACCAGATCGGGCCGAACGGCTCGCTCGAGCTCCGGACCCAGGCGGGGGTGAGCGAGGCGGGGCTCTCGATCGGGCCGCTCGCCATCACGGCGGGGACGACGGTCGGGGTGCGGGGCGACCTGCCCCACGACGCGGTGGCGGCGGTGCTCTACGGCAACGCCGGGCCCAACGGCACCGGCGACACGCTCAACTTCACCAACGGGGCCCTGCAGGCCTTCGCCGTCTCGCACGTCGGGGTGAGCCTCGGGCTCCCGGTCCCGATCCACATCACCCACGCGCCGGACGAGCGGTTCTCCGTGGGCGTCACGGCCAAGTACGTGATGGGCCACGGGTTGCTCGACGCCCGCGACGGCACCGGCCAGATCACGCCCGACAGCGCGACGGTCCGTTTCGCCACGGTGGCGCTCTACGATCCGAACAACGCCATCAACGGGACCGGCACCGGGTTCGACCTCGGCGCGGCCTGGACGAGCGGCAAGTTGTCCGCCGGCCTCACCGTGTACGACATCGCGAACTCGTTCCGGTTCAAGGACCAGGGCAAGGTCGGGAGCCTGCACGCGTTCGTCTCGCCGGACAGCAGCGGCGGGAACTCCGACCAGACCGACATCGCCCAGGCCACCGACTCGCTCAAGCAGGTGGCGCAGGACCTCGCGAGCAACGAGCGGTTCCTGCCGAGCCTTCGCCTCGCGGTCGGGTACAAGCTCAACGGGCGCATCACCCTCGGGGGCGACCTGCTGCACGAGTCCACCGACGCCCACGCGCTCGTGACCCAGCGCGGGACCACGGTCGGCGTCGGGGCCGAGGTCCGGTACATCCCGCTCATCCCGCTCCGGGCCGGGATCCGGTTCGGCGACGGGGCCACTTCGTTCTCGGTGGGCGCGGGTCTGCACCTCGGGCCGCTCCATATCGACGGCGCGGTCGGCCGCCGCACGTCCACCGGCTACAACGCCGCCCTGGGAGTCACCTTCGGCGCCTGGTGACTTTCCCGGGGGACGCATTACCCTTCGGGCATGACTCTCCAGACCTCCGTCACGGCCGCCGCCCCGGCGGCCGTTGACACGCCCTGCCTCGTCGTCGCGGCCCCAGAGGGGCCGCTCCCCAAGTCGCTCGCCGCCCTCGACCAGGGGGCCGGCGGCGCCTTGGCGCGTCTCTACGCTGCGGGTGACTTCACCGGCCGGAAGGACGAGGTCGCGGTGCTGTACCCCGCCGGTCGGGCCGGGCGGATCGTCCTCATCGGGCTCGGCAAGGCCGAGGATGTCTCGCGGGCCCGCCTCCGCCGCGCCGCGGCGATCGGCGCCAAGCGCGCCCGGATGCTCGGCGCGCCGAGCGCGGCGTTCCACCTCGCGCCCGAAGGGCGGGGGAGCGTCCCGCCGCGCGAGGTCGGCCAGGTGCTGGCCGAAGGGCTCGGGCAGGGGGCGTGGATCTACACCGAGATGAAGCGGCCTCCCGAAGACCCGCGCCCGCGCCTGGAGCAGGTCACGATCCTGGCGCCGGCCGACACGGCCGAGGTGGAGGCCGGGCATGCCGTGGGCGCTGCGATCGCAGCGGGGCAGGCGTACACCCGCGGCCTGCAGGTGCTGCCGGGCAACGTCTGCACGCCGACCTACCTCGGCGAGCGCGCCAGGGAACTGGCCGCCAAGTACGGCTTCAAGGTGACCGTCCTCGACAAGGCGCAGGTCATCAAGGAAGGGATGGGCGCCCTGATGGCCATCGCCCAGGGGAGCGCCGAGGAGCCGCGGTTCATCGCGCTCGAGTATGACGGCGCCAAGGGCAAGCCGGTGGTGCTCATCGGGAAGGGCGTGACCTTCGACACCGGCGGCATCTCGATCAAGCCGGCGCAGAACATGGAGGACATGAAGTTCGACATGTCCGGCGCCGCCGCGGTGCTCGGCACCTTCGAGGCGCTGGGGCGGATCAAGCCGAAGGCGCGGGTGGTGGGGCTCATCCCCTCGGCCGAGAACATGCCGTCGGGCACCGCGGTCAAGCCGGGCGACGTCGTGAAGAGCCACCTCGGCAAGACCATCGAGGTCATCAACACCGACGCCGAGGGGCGGC
>CAMLHU010000018.1 GCA_946479825.1 uncultured Gemmatimonadota bacterium | reverse complement strand
GAAGCCGGCTATGTCGAGGGCCAGAATGTTATGATCGAATTCCGCTGGGCGGAAGGACAATTTGATCGACTGCCGGCAATGGCGGCCGATCTGGTCAGCCGTCAGGTGGCAGTGATCATAGCGGCGGGCGGTGACCGCCGGCGTCCCCCGCCCTGTCGCCGCGGCGATCGCGGCCATCGAGGACCTCAAGGGCCGCGACGTGCTGGTGCTCGACCTCCGCGGCCTGACCGACGCGACCGACTACTTCGTGATCGCCTCGGGTACGTCCGACGCCCACGTCCGCGGTATCGCCGACTCGGTCATCCGGGCGCTCGGCGCCCAGGGCCAGCACCCGCACCATATGGAAGGCCAGGTCACCGGCCGCTGGGTGCTGCTCGATTTCGTGGACTTCGTGGTCCACCTGTTCCACCCCGAGGCCCGGGCGTTCTACCAGCTCGAGCGCCTCTGGGACGACGCGCCGGCGGTCCGGACGGGATCGTGACCGGGCCGGCGCCACAGTCGAGGTCCTCCTGATGCGCCCTTCCCTGCGGCTGGCCCTGACGGCGTGCGTCCTCGCGGCGCCCGCGCCGCTCGCCGCCCAGTACTTCGGACAGAACCAGGTCCAGTACACGTCGTTCGACTTCAAGGTCATCCAGACCGAGCACTTCGACGTGTACTACTACGACCGGGAGCGGGCCGCCGCGCTCGACGCCGCGCGCATGGCCGAACGGTCGTACGCCCGGCTCTCGCGCATCCTCGACTACAAGTTCCAGGAGCGGAAGCCGATCATCCTGTACGCCTCCCACTCCGACTTCCAGCAGACCAACGCCATCCCCGGCGGCGTGGTGGAGGGCGTGGAGGGCGTCACCGACGCCTACAAGCAGCGCAACGTCCTCCCCTTTCCCGGCTCCTACGGCGACTTCGAGCACGTCCTGACCCACGAGATGGTGCACCAGTTCCAGTACGACATCTGGAGCCGGGGGCACGCCGGGGGCGGGCTCGGCCGGCTGATCTCGCTCAACCCGCCGGGCTGGTTCGTGGAAGGGATGGCGGAGTACCTCTCGATCGGGCCCAAGGACGCGCAGACCGCGATGTGGGTCCGCGACGCGGCGCTCGAGGGGAAGCTCCCCACCATCGACGAGCTCACCAACGACCCGCGGATCTTCCCCTATCGCTACGGCCACGCCCTGCTCGCGTACATCGGCGAGCGGTGGGGCGACGAGGCCATCGGCGCCATCCTCAAGGGGACGCTGTCAGGCTCGCTCGAAGAGTCGTTCCGCCGGGTGACCGGCGAGAGCTTCGACCAGCTGAGCAAGGAGTGGCACGACGCGGTGCAGAAGCGGTTCCTGCCCGAGATCGCCAACCGGCAGAAGGCCCGCGCCTTCGCCACCGAGATGCTCACCGAGGAGAAGGTCGGCGGCACCTATCACCTGGCCCCGGCGCTCTCCCCCGACGGGCGCCAGGTGGCGTTCTTCAGCGAGCGCAACACGTTCTTCGTGGACCTCTGGCTGGCCGACGCGACCACCGGCAAGGTCAAGCGGCGGCTGTTCAAGTCCACGTGGAGCAGCAACTACGAGACCTTCCGCTTCATCAACTCGGCCGCGGCGTGGTCCCCGGACGGGAAGTACCTCGCCTTCGTGGCCAAGCGCGGCCCCAAGGACGACATCATCGTCCTCGACGTCGCGCAGAACCGCGAGGTCCGCCGGATCCGCATCCCGCTGAGCGCGGCGCTCACGCCGAGCTGGAGCCCCGACGGCAAGCAGATCGTCTTCAGCGGCCTCGACGGCGGGCTCTCCGACCTCTTCATCGTCAACGCCGACGGCACCGGCCTGCGGCGGCTGACCGACGACAAGTACGCCGACCTCAACCCGGTCTGGTCCCCCGACGGGGGCACCATCGCCTTCGTGACCGACCGCGGCCCGGAGACGGACTTCCGGACCCTCGAGATCGGCAACTACCGGATCGCGCTCTTCCACCTGGCCGACAGCACCGTCGAGGTGCTGCCGCACATGGACCGGGGCCGGAACGCGAGCCCGCAGTGGTCGCCGGACGGGAAGGAGATCGCCTTCCTCTCCGACCGCTCGGGCGTGAGCGACCTCTACCTCTACGACCTCGGCGACCGGAACATCTACCGGCTCACCGACCTCTACACCGGCGCCCAGGGGATCACCCCCACCTCGCCGGCGATCTCGTGGGCGCCGCTCGCCGACCGCCTGGCGTTCGTGTACTACGAGAAGAACCAGTTCGACGTCTACAGCGTCCTCAACCCCCGCGCGCTCAAGCAGCAGCCGTGGGTGGACACGCCCGGCGAGGACGCGATGGCGTCGCTCACGCTGGAGCGGCCGGCGACCGTGGCCGCCGCGGGCGCCGACACCGCCCACGCCCTCCCCGACTCCGCCGCGGCACGGGCCCGCGCGCTCGAGGAGGGGGGCTCGCTCTACCGCTCGGCGCAGGGATTCCGCGCCGCCGGCGCGCCGCCCACCCGCGACTCGACCGTGCAGGCGCCGATCTCGGTGGCCCAGGTGCTTGCCAGCGACACCATCGCCGTGCCGGATACGGCCGAGTTCACGCTGCGGAAGTACCACGTCAAGTTCACGCCCGACTACGTGGCCCGGCCGACCGTCGGCTACACCCGCGACAACTTCGGTCGCGGGTTCTACGGCGGCACCACGGTGGTGCTGAGCGACATCCTCGGCAACAACTCGCTGATCCTCTCCGGCTACATCAACGGCAGCCTGGCCGAGGCGAACGTGCTCTTCGCCTACCAGAACACCGGTCACCGGATCAACTATGTCACCGGGATCTCGCAGACCCCGTACTTCCTGGTCGGCGCGAGCGGCTATACCCAGACCGGCGACACGCTGGTGACCCAGCTCGACCGGCTGGTCATCCGCCAGGGGTTCATCCAGGCGTACTACCCCTTCAATCGGTTCCGCCGGATCGAGGCCGGGCTCGGCCTCACCAACGTGCAGGAAGACTTCCTGACGGTCACCCAGTCGCTCATCGACGGCAACCTGGACGAGAACACCCAGCACATCGGGAGCGCCTCCTTCGCCCAGCCCTCGCTCGCGCTGGTGTTCGACAACTCCATCCCGGGCTACGTCGGCCCCTACATCGGGCGCCGCTCGCGGTTCGAGGTCTCCCAGACCATCGGCACCTGGCACATCACCGAGCTCACCGGCGACTATCGCCGGTATGACCATCTCTTCGGCCCGTTCGTCCTGGCCACCCGCGGGCTGGTCCTGAGCCGCACCGGGGCCGACGCGGCCCGCCAGCTCGTGTTCCTCGGCTCTCCCGACCTGATCCGGGGCTACACCTCAGGGTCGCTGTACAACCACGAGTGCCAGAGCGGCGTCTCGGGGACCTACACCGGATGCACGGCCCTCGACGGCATCATCGGCACGTCGGTCGCCGTCGCCAACGCGGAACTTCGCTTCCCGCTCCTCAACGCGTCGCTCGGCTTCCTCCCGATCGGCTTCCCGCCGATCGAGGGGGCGCTGTTCTACGACGCGGGCGAGGCCTGGGGCGGCCCGACGGACCCGGTCAACGGCCACATCGTCACCTCGATCGGCACCTCGATCCGGGTCAACGTGCTCGGGTTCGTGATCCTGCGCTTCGACTACGCCTTCCCGAAGCAGCGGAACGTGAACGGCTACTGGACGGTGAGCCTCGGCCCCACCTTCTGACGGCGCGGGACCGCGGTCCCGCTCTGTCCTCACCGTCCGCGCCGTCTTATCTTTCCGCCGTGCGAGTCTCCCCCCGCATCGCGTCGCTCCTCCTGCTCACGGCCGCCGCCGGCTGCCGTCCGGCGCCGGCCCACGGGCCCCTCACCCTTGCCGCCGAGGCCCCGGCCCAGCCGGTCTCGCTGCTCCGGCTCGTCCGCGCCGGCGGCAAGCCGGCCCTGTATCGGTTCCCGAGCCTCAAGCCCTCGGCCTGGGTCGGCCGTGAAGCGTTGCCGGCCATCCGGCGTCCGCTCGGCGCGGACCTCGACGGCCGACTGGTCTACGTCCTCGACACCAAGGACAACGTCGCCGCGCTCGACCTTGAGAGCGGCCGGCAACGCCCGGTGCTTCCCAACGTGGCGGCCGCCGCGGTGGGCCCGGACGGGACGCTCTATGCCGTGGCGCAGGACCGGACCGTCACCGAGGTGGCCGACCGGTCGCCGCTCGTCTTCCCCGGCAAGCTGAGCGCGCTCCCGGTCCGCCTCTTTGGCGGCGGCGACGAGACCGTCCTGGCCCTCCTCGGCGGCAAGACGCCGACCCTCGCCGTCGCCGACCGCCAGCAACCGCCGACGGAGCACCCGGTCCCGGCCGGCGAGGCCACCACGACCAATTGGGGCAACATCGTCGCCATCGCGGCCGATTCCGCGGTCGTCGTGGTGACGCCCGCCAGCGCACACCCCTACCGCACGCTCGAGGCCGGTCCCCACGTCCGTCAGGTCCTCTTCTCGCCGAGCGGCCACCGCCTGTATGCGGCCCGCGACGGCGCGGACGAGCTCACCGTGTTCGACCGGTTCACCTGGAGCAAGATCGACCCGGTGCCGCTGCCCGGCGCGCCGCGGGCCATCCGCGCCGACCCGCTCGGCCGGTTCCTCCTGGTCCGCCCCGCGACCGGCGACTCCGTCTGGGTGCTCGACTTGAGCACCAACGAGCTGCTGGGCACCTGGGGGGCCCCGTGGGGCGATGACCTCCCCGCCGTCGCGGGCTCGCGCTTCCTGGTGCTCCGCCAGGGCCAGGACGTGGTCACCTACGACCTTGCCTCGGCCAAGCTCCCGGAGACCGGCCGGGTGCCGGGCGGCGCCGCCGACCTCTGGCTGATCCTCGACTGGGCCCCCCGCGGCGAGGCGCTCGCCGGCGCCAGCGCCGACACCGCCGCCCTCGTGGCCGCCGACACGGCGGCCGAGTCGCGGGTGTTCGTCCAGGTGAGCAGCTCGCAGAACCCCGCCTGGGCCGACGAACTTGCCCGCAAGCTTTCGCGCGCCGGGCTGCCCGCCTCCGTCATCAAGCCGGAACACCCCGACGAGGGATATCGGGTGGTCCTGGGGCCGTACCCGAGCCGCGAGGCGGCCGAGTCCACCGGCAAGCGCCTGGGCCAGCCGTACTTCATCTACACGCCGGACCTGCCGGGGCGCTGAGCCCCGACCACCCGTACCGGGACCCCGAATGAAGCTGACCAAGCTGGAGCTCTCGGGCTTCAAGTCGTTCGCCGACACCGTCACCCTCGACTTCGACCGCGGCGTCACCGCGATCGTCGGCCCGAACGGCTGCGGCAAGTCCAACGTCTCGGACGCCGTCCGCTGGGTGCTCGGCGAGCAGTCGGCCCGCCTGCTCCGCGGCGGCAAGATGGAGGACGTGATCTTCCAGGGCTCGACTGGCCGGCGGCCGGGCAACTACGCGGAGGTGTCGCTCTACCTCGACAACTCCGACGGCGTGCTGCCGGTGGCATATAAGGAAGTGGTCATCACCCGCCGGCTCTCCCGTTCGGGCCAGAGCGAGTACCTCCTCAACAAGGCGAACGTCCGCCTCCGCGACATCCAGGACCTCCTCCGCGGCACCGGGCTCGGCAGCGACGCGGGCGTCGTGATCGAGGCCAAGATGATAGACCTGCTGCTCTCCGACCGCGCCGAGGAACGCCGCGCGCTGTTCGAGGAGGCGGCGGGGATCGGGCTGTACCGCGACCGGAAGCAGAGCACCGAACGGCGCCTCGAGGAGACCGGGCTCGACCTCCAGCGGGTGGAGGACCTGATCGCCGAGGTCCAGACCCAGCTCCGGAGCCTCGCCCGCCAGCGCGGCAAGGCCGAGCGGCACACCAAGCTCCTCGAGGAGAAGTTCTCGGTCCAGGTCACCTTGGCGCGCCGCCACCTCGACCGGATCGAGGACCAGCTCGGCGCCTTCGGCACCCGGCGCGAGGAGCTGTCCACCGCCCTGCCCGCCGCCCGCGAGGCGCTGGTCGCCGCCGAGCACCGGCGTGACGAAGCGGCCCGCGGACGCGCGTCGGCCGAGGCCGAGCGCACCGAGATCGTCCGGCGGCTCGGCGCGGTGCGGGTGGAGCTCGGCAAGCTCGACGGCGACCTGGCCCTGGCGGCCGAGCGGCTGGCCAACGCGGCGCAGCGGAAGGTCCGCGCCGCCGACGAGCGCTCCTCGATGGAGCAGCGGATCGAGCATGCGGGGAGAGAGAGGGAAGGTGCGCTCCGGGAGCGCGAGGCCGCCCTGGCCGTGCACGCCCGGATCCAGACCGAGCTCGGCACCCGGAGCGCCACCGAACAGGCCGTGCGCGACCGGCTCACCGCCCAGCGCACCACCGTGCGCCAGCTGGAAGAGGCCCTGCAGGCGCACGCCCAGAAGCTCCGCTCGCTCGAGGGCGAGCGGGGCGCGCTCGACCGCGACCTCGCCGCCGTGCGCGAGCAGGAGGCGCAGGCCCAGGCGCGGCACGAAGCGCTCGCGGCCGAGCTGGCGGTGGCCGAGGAGCGGCACCGGGGCGCCACGACGGCGGCCGACCAGCAGGCCCAGGCGGTCCGGCGCGCCGTGCAGGCGGCCGAGCAGGCGCGCCACGAGGTGGCCGAGGCCAGGCGCCGCGAGGCGCTGGAGCGGGCGGCGCGGCGGGAGGCCGAGGAGGCGCTCGCACAGGTGAGCGCCCGGCGCCAGGCCCTCGAGGAGCTGGAGCGCGACCGCGTGGGGCTCGCCCCCGGAGCCGCGGCCCTGCTCGCCGCCCGCGCGCGCTTCGGCGACGCCGTCCTCGGCCCGCTCAGCGACTTCATCAGCACGTCCCAGCGCGACGCCGACCTCGCCGAGCGCCTCCTCGGCGAATGGGTCCACGCGGTGCTGGTCCGGGATCGCGCCGCCGTGAGCGCCATCCAGGCCTGGCACGCCGAGACCCAGCCGGGCGCGGTGGTGGTCCTCCCGGTGCATCCGGGTCCGGCGAACGGCGCCGGACGTCCCCTCGGCCACGGGCTGCAGGTGGCCGAGCCCGCGGTAGCGTGGGTCCAGGCGCTGGTCTCGGGGTCCGAGGTGCTCGACCCGACCGGCCGGGTGCTCCAGCGCCCCAACGGCGCGATCCTCCTCACCGGCGCCGCGCCCTCCGGCCCGCTGCGCCGGCGCGCCGACCTCGAAAGCCTTGGCGCCGAAGTCGGCGCCGCCCGCGACCGGCTTGGCACGGCCGACGCGACGCTCACGGCGACCGTCGCCCGCCTGGCCGAACTCGAGGCCGCGCTCGAACGCGCCGCGGCCGACGCCGAACACGCCCGCGAGGCCGAACGCGCGGCGGTCGCCGCGCGCGACGACGCGGCCCGGATCGTCGCCAACCTGACCCGCGAACTCGGCGAGTCGGAGCGCCACGCCGGCACCCTCGGCGAGCGCCTGGGCCGCGGCGAGCGCCGGCTGGCCGAGATCGACGCCGCGCTCGCCGAGGGCGTGCTCGAGCGCGCCCGCCAGGAGGAGGCGCTGAGCGCCGCCCGCGAGCAGCTCCACACCCTCGAGGGCGAGCAGGAAGGCGCGCGCGAGGCGCGGGTGCACTGGCAGGTGCTCGAGGCCCAGGTGGCGGCCCGGCTCCAGGCCGCCTCCGACCGGGTGGCGCGGGCCGAGCAGACCGGCACCGAGGCGCGGGGCCAGGCCGAAGCGCTCGCCGGCGAGCTCACCCAGCTCGCCGGCGAGACCGAGGCGCTCGAGGCCCAGCGCGGGCAGTGGCAGGAGCTCCGCGCCGAACGCCGGGTCGCCGTGCTCGAGCTCGAGGCGGCCGCCGCCGACGTGGAGGCGAGCGCCGCCGCGGCCGAGCGCGAGCTCTCCGAGGCCGAAGCGGGGCTCGCGACCACCCGGGCCCAGGTCGAGGCGATGACCGAGGAGCACCACCGCATCGAGATCGAGGCCACCGACCTCACCGCCCGCCGTCGCGCGATCGCGGAGCGGATCGAGTCCGAGTGGCGGAAGCCGCTCGACACCCTCCTGGCCGAGGCCCCGCTGCTGGACCTCGACCTCGAGACCCTCGAGACCGAGAACGCCCGCATCGTCGAGGCGCTCGAGTCCATCGGGCCCGTCAACGCCCTGGCGGTCGAGGAATACGCCGAGGAGGCCAAGCGGCTCGAGTTCCTCACCGCCCAGCGCGACGACCTCGTCGCCGGCCGGCTCTCCCTGCAGCAGGCCATCCGCGAGATCGACGGCACCGCCCGCACGATGTTCCTCGAGACCTTCGAGGCGGTCCGCGAGAACTTCAAGCGGGTGTTCCAGACGCTCTTCGGCGGCGGGGAATGCGAACTCCGCCTGGCCAACGCCGACGACCCGCTCGAGAGCGAGATCGACATCCACGCGGCCCCGCGCGGCAAGCGGACCCAGCGGATCCACCTGCTCTCCTCAGGGGAGCGGACCCTGGTGGCGACCTCGCTGCTGTTCTCGATCTACCTCACCAAGCCGAGCCCGTTCTGCCTGATGGACGAGGTGGACGCCCCGCTCGACGACGCCAACGTCGGGCGGTTCACCCGGCTGCTCGAGGAGTTCAAGTCGGCCACCCAGTTCATCGTGATCACCCACAACCCGCGGACCATGCAGTCGGCCGACGCGGTCTATGGCGTCACGATGCAGGAGCCCGGCATCTCCACGATCGTCGGCGTCCGCCTGGGCGAGGCCGCGGGCGCCTGACGGGGGCGCCGGGCGGGCGCGGAAGGTGCGTGGCAGTAAGCGGCAGCGGTGGGCGCGGAACGGCGGGGCCACGGTTTACCAACTCCCGTGCCCCGTTTACCGTTCACGGTCCGCCATCGTCCCCGCATCCGGGGAGCCGGGCGGTCCAGATACCGAGGTCCTGATGCTGGTCGTGATGCGGCACGATGCCGCGGCGGAAGACATACAGCGGGTGGTGACGGTCATCGAGGAGATGGGCTACCAGGCCCGCCCGATGCCCGGGAAGCAGCGCACGACGGTGGGGCTCGTGGGCAACGACGGCCGGGTGGACGGGTCGCGGCTCGAGGCCCTGCCCGGTGTGGCCGAGATCATCCACGTCACCCAGCCGTACAAGCAGGTCTCGCGGGAGTGGAAGCCTGAATCCACCGTGGTCCGGATCGGCCCGGGCGTGGCCGTGGGCGGCGACGACGTCGTGGTGATGGCGGGCCCCTGCTCGGTCGAGTCGGAGGCCCAGATCGTCGCCGCGGCGCAGGGGGTCCGCGAGGCGGGGGCCACGGTGCTCCGCGCCGGCGCCTTCAAGCCCCGGAGCTCACCCTACTCCTTCCAGGGGCTGGGCAAGCAGGGCCTCGAGCTCCTGCGGAAGGCCCGCGAGGAGACCGGCCTCTTCATCGTCACCGAGGCGATGGACCCCGAAGGGGCCGACCTCGTGGCGGAGATGGCCGACGTCATCCAGGTCGGCGCCCGCAACATGCAGAACTACTCCCTGCTCAAGCGGGTGGGGCGCCTTCGGAAGCCGGTCCTCCTCAAGCGCGGCCTCTCGGCCACGATCCAGGAGCTGCTGCTCTCCGCCGAGTACATCCTGGCCGAGGGCAACCCGGACGTGATCCTCTGCGAGCGCGGCATCCGGAGCTTCGACAGCCAGACCCGGAACCTCTTCGACCTCTCGGCCATTCCGGTCGTGAAGTCGCTTTCCCACCTGCCCATCATCGCCGACCCGAGCCACGGGACCGGCCATCGCGAGTTCGTCCCGCCGATGGCGCGCGCCGCGGTCGCGGCCGGGGCCGACGGGCTCCTGGTCGAGGTCCACCCGACCCCGGACCGGGCGCTCTCCGACGGCGCCCAGAGCCTCTATCCCGAGCAGTTCGAGCGGATGATGCGCGAGGTGCGCCTGATCGCCGAGGCGATCGGCCGCCGCGTCGCCGAACCCGCCGGGCTCGGCGCGTGATCCGCGCCCGCCTTGCCGCCGCGGCGCTCCTCCTCGCCGCGGCGCCGCTCCGCGCCCAGGACGGGATCGCCGTCGTCCGCCGCGCGGCCCGGGCCTACGCCGCCCTCCCCGCCTTCCAGGCCGACTTCCAGCAGGTCATCGCCGACCCGATGATCGGCACCTACACCAGCCGTGGGCGGCTGGTGCAGGCGGGCACGTCGCGTCTGGCGATGCGCTTTACCGACCCGAAGGGCGACGCCATCGTGATGGACGGGAAGTGGAGCTGGGTCTATACGCCGAGTACCACGCCGGGGCAGGTGCTCCGCTTCCCCATCCGGGGCGGCGACGGCTTCGGTCCGAACGTGGTAGGGTGGCTGCTCGACCGGCCGGCCGAGCGGTATGACGTGCGGTATGTGCGGACGGATACGACCGACGGCGTCGCGACCGACGTGGTCGCGCTCGGGCCGAAGAGCCCGGAGATGCCGTTCACCGAGGCCACGCTGTGGCTGGCCCGGAGCGACGCGCTACCCCGGCGGCTCGAGATCGTCGAGCGCTCGGGCACCCGACGGACCCTGATCCTCTCCCATCTCCGCACCGCCCCGAAGGTCGGCGCCGCCACCTTCCGGTTCGACGTCCCGTCCGGCGTCCGGATCGTGGACCAGGACTGACCTCCGCAGCACCTCAGTCCCGCAGCAACTCCCGAAACTGCGCCGCCCGCTCCGGGTCGAGGCCTCCGGCCTCGGCCAGGCGGAGCGTTTCGCGCGCGAGCAGCAGGTAGAGCGGCCGGATCTCCGGCCCCAGCACCTCGAGGTGTGCCGCCACGGTCCGGAGGTCGCCCCGACGGATGGGCCCGGTGAGCGCGTGCGCGGCGCCGGCGGCCGCCGTGTTCTCGATCGCCGCCCGGGTGAGGGGGAGGTAGATCTCCACCGCGAGGGCGGGGGCGATCCCGGCCGATTCCGCCAGCCGCTCCGCCATCGCGAGCAGCGCGACGACGTAGTTGGCGGCGAGCACCGCTCCCGCGTGCGCCAGCGGCTTGCCGGCCGAGGGGATCCGCACGGCCGTCATCCCGAGCGCGGTCGCGAGCCCCTCCCCCGCGGCCACGGCGGCCGGGTCGCCCTCGAGCACCGCGAACGCGCCGGCCAGGCGGTCGGGGGCGGTGAGCGGGTCGGCGACGGTCTGGAGCGGCCAGAAGGAGCCGAGGCCGGCGGCGAGCCCATCGAGCGGGCCGAGCACGGAGCGGTCGCGGACCCCCGACAGGTGGAGCACCGCCTGATGTGACTCGACCCCGCCCGAACGGGCGAGGTCGAGGGCGAGCGTGGCGATGGCGTCGTCCGGCACGGCGAGGAGCACCACCTCGGCGCCCCGCAGCGCGGCAGGAAGGTCGCCCACCACCACTTCGGGGCCAGGCGGGTAGGTCCCGGCCCGACGGGCCGAGAGCGCCACCGGCCGGCCGGCCCGGGTGAGCGCGAGGGCGATCCCCTGCCCCATCCGCCCGGCCCCGACCACGGCCACGCGACCGGCGGTCCGCTCGGCCATCGGCGGTTCAGCGCCCGGCGGCCGCGGCCGCGAAGAGCGCCTTGGGGTCCGCGGCGCCGCCCAGGAGCCGGAGCGCCGCCAGCATCTGCGGATCGGCGGCCGCCCGGCGGCGCAGCTCGGTCTCGCGCCCGAAGAGGTAGCGCGCGACGTCGGCGGTGACCCAGAGGTCCACCAGCGAACGCCCGGCGGTCCAGTCGGCGTCGGACATCGTCACCCCCTTCTGGCGGAGCCGCTCGCGCACCGCCAGGCGCATCGCCGGGGTGACCGAGAAATCGGGGGAGAGGCGCGGCGGGGCGCCGTCACGGAGGCTCAGCGCGTATGCCGTCACGGCGTCGCGGAACGCGCCGAAGTGGTCGCCCAGCGCCTTGAGGAACCGGCGGTCGTCGGCCGTGGTCGAGTCGGCGTGGACGATCACGTCGGGCCGGATCCCTCCGCCGCCGCGCACCACCCGCCCGGCGTCGGTGTGATACACCGGCCCGGCGGTGTCGGCCGTCGCCGCCGAGTCGGCTCGCCCGACCGCCAGGTCGGCCGCGATCCGCGCCTGGTCCTCTTCGTCCTTGGCCACCCGCTGGATCAGCCGGCCGCTCGGCGTGTACCACCGCGCCGTGGTGATCTTGAGCGCCGTGTGGTCGTCGAGCGGATAGAGCGTCTGCACCAGCCCCTTGCCGAACGTCGGCGTGCCGACCACCAGCGCGCGATCGTGGTCCTGCAGCGCCCCCGCGATGATCTCGGCGGCGCTCGCCGTGCCGTCGTTGACCAGCACCACGACCGGCATCCCGGGCCAGAGCTCGGGCTTGTGGTCGGTGAACGACTGGGTCGAACCCGGCGCGCGGCCGCGGGTGCTCACGATCCCCTGCCCGGGATCGAGGAACAGGTCGGCGACGCGGATCCCCTGGGTCAGGAGGCCGCCCGGATTGTTGCGCAGGTCGAGGATGAGCCCGTGCATCCCGCGGCCCCGGAGCGAGTCCACCGCCGCGGCGAGCTCCGCCGCCGACGAATCGCTTACGGTGGTGAGGCTCAGGTAGCCGACCCCGTGGTCGAACAACGTTCCCGGCGG
The DNA here is from genome assembly GCA_946479825.1 of uncultured Gemmatimonadota bacterium. The sequence goes on along the minus strand of CAMLHU010000018.1, from coordinate 3,100 downwards.
CACCGAGCGTACGTGGATCTCCGCCCGCACGATCGTGTACTGGCGGATGCGCGATTCGCCGGGACGCCGCACGCCGAGGCGCACGGTCGACCCGGCGGGGCCGCGCAGGCGCCGCACCGCCTCGTCGCTGGTCCACCCTTCGGTGGACCGGCCGTCGAGTTCCACCAGCTGGTCGCCGGTCGCGATCCCGGCCCGGTCGGCGGGCGAATCGGGGAGCGGCGCCACCACGGTGATCCAGCCGTTCCGCACGTCCATCTGGATGCCGAGCCCGGCATAGTTGCCGGTGGTGGCCTCTTCGAGCTGGTCGAAGTCCTTCCCCTCGAGCAGGACCGAATAGGGGTCGTGGAGCTGCTCGAGCATCCCCTGGGCGGCCTGGTCGTAGAGCTTCGCCTCCGGGATCGAGTCGACGTAGTCGCGCGCCACCCGGCTCAGCACGTCGTCGAGCAACCGGGCCTGGTGGTAGGTCGCGCCGTCGGCGGCGGCGCCGCGCTGGAGCAGCCAGCCGCCGCACAGGAACGACACCACCGCCACGAGGGCGAACATCGGCCACCGCTGTCGCATCACCGCTCCTTCCGTCGATCGGGCGTCAGCGCCCCGCCCCGAGGCGGGCGACGAGTTCCGCCCACGCCGCGTCGGCCACCTGGGCCGCGGGCCGCTCCGCATCAAGATGGACCACGCCCGGGCCCTTTGCCGCGCGATACGCCGCGTTCACCCGGGCGTGGAAGCCGTCGTCCTCGCGCTCCATCCGGTCGCGCGCCTTCCCCGCCGTCGCCTGGCGCCCCGACCCCACGCCGTCGGTCACGTCGAGCACCAGCGTCAGGTCGGGGACCATCCCGCCGGTCGCGAGCGTGTTGGCGCTTCGCACCACCTCGGCCGGCAGCCCGCGCCCGGCCACCTGGTAGGCCATCGTCGAGAGGTCGAACCGGTCGCTCAGGATCACCTTGCCCGCCGCCAGGCCCGGCCGGATGGTCTTCTCGACCAGGTCGGCCCGGGCGGTGAGCATCAGGAAGAGCTCGGCCGCCGGCGAGGCGTGGAGCGCGGGATCGAGCACGGCCCGGCGGGCGGCCTCGGCCAGCGGCGTGCCCCCGGGCTCGCGCACCGATACCACCGGATGCCCGGCGGCCACCAGGCGTCGCTCGAGCTCCCGGGAAAGCGTGCTCTTCCCGGCGCCCTCCGGCCCCTCGACGACGACGAAGAGCCCGGTCATCCCAGCGTGATGATGCTGCTGGCCGCGCCCTTCTCGATCCCCTCGCTGATGTGCTCGTTCACCTTGGCCATCAGCTTCTCGAAGTTGGCCCGGGCCACGACGTAGGCCTGCCCGATCGGGCTGGTCTCGAGCTCCCGCACCGCGGTCTCGTACGCCTCGACCGTCTCGGGGGCCGGCATCTCGCCGCGGGCCACCTGGGCGTCCACCTCGCGCGCGAGGGTCTGGATCCGGTCGAGCCGGGTCCGGGTGGTCTCGTCGCCCCGCAGGTCGGTCTCCGCCCGCCGCAGCGCCTTGGTCTCGTTGGCCTGTCCGATGAGCCGGCCGAGCTCCTCCGCCTTGTCCCAGAGCACTTACGCCTCGCTTCGCCGCGCCGTCAGGTACCGGTCCCGGCCGAAAAGGTCCTGATGCACCTCCACCGCCGTCCAGCCGAAGTGCCGGACGAGGGCCGCGCTTTCCGCCGCGCGCTGACTGTCGATCTCGAGCACCATCCATCCGCCCGGACGGAGCGCCGTGCGCGCCTCGTCGGCCAGGCGCCGCACGTGGTCCAGGCCGTCGGCCCCGCTCGCGAGCGCCAGCGCCGGTTCCCACGCCGCCACCGCCGGATCGAGCGCGGCGTGCTCCGCGACGGTGAGGTACGGGGGATTGGACACCAGCGCGTCGAGCTCGAGGCCGGCGACCGGCGCCACGAGGTCGCCCTGGTGCCACCGCACCGCGAAGCCAAGCTCCCGGCCATTCTCCGCCGCCAGCGCGAGCGCATCCGCCGAGAGGTCCACCGCGTGGATCTCGGCGTAGCGGCCTTCGTCGGCCAAGGCGAGCGCCAGGCACCCCGTCCCCGTGCCGATGTCCGCGACCCGCCCGCCTGGCTGCCGCGCGAGCAGGAGGTCCACCACCCCTTCCGTCTCGGGCCGGGGAATGAGCGCACGCCGGTCGGTGCGGATCACCAGCCGCCGGAAGCCGGTCCAGCCGGTCACGTAGGCCAGCGGTTCCCCGGCGGCGCGGCGGCGGACCGCCGCGAGGAAGGCGTCCCGCGCCGGGTCGGCCACCGGCTCGCCCGAGGCAAGATAGGCCGCGCCCGGCGAGGTCCGCCACAACCCGCTCCAGAGCCGCACCGCCTCGGTCGCGGGGTCGGCGATCCCGGCGCGGGCGAGCACGCCCCGGGCCTCGTGCAGCAGGTCGCGCAGGGTGGCCGCGGCGGCCTCAGGCATCGGCGGCCTCCTGCCGGCTGGCGGCCCGGAGCGCGTCGACCAGCTCGTCCAGGTGCCCGTCGAGCACGTCGGCCAGGTTGTGCACCGACAGGTTGATCCGGTGGTCGGTCACGCGGCTCTGCGGAAAGTTGTACGTCCGGATCTTGGCCGAGCGGTCGCCCGTGCCGACCATCGCGCGGCGCTCGCGGGCGCGGGCGGCCTCCTGCTCGGCGATCATCCGGTCGAGCAGCCGGGCGCGGAGCACTTCCATCGCCTTGAGCTTGTTCTGCAGCTGCGACTTCTGGTCCTGCTGCGAGACGACGATCCCGCTCGGCAGGTGGGTGATCCTGACCGCGCTGTCGGTGGTGTTGACGCTCTGGCCCCCGGGGCCCGAGGAGCGGAACACGTCGATCCGGAGGTCGTTGGGCTGGATCGTGACGTCCACTTCCTCGGCTTCGGGAAGGACCGCCACCGTGGCGGCGGAGGTGTGGATCCGGCCCTGGGTCTCGGTGGCCGGGACCCGCTGGACCCGGTGGACACCGGCCTCGCGCCGGAAGCGGCCGAAGGCGTCGTTCCCCCGGACCGCGAAGATGACTTCCTTGTAGCCGCCAAGCTCGCTCGGGCTCACCGAGATGGTCTCGACCCGGAGCCCGTGGCGCTCGGCGAAGCGCCGGTACATCCGCTCGAGGTCGGCGGCGAAGAGCGCCGC
>CAMLHU010000017.1 GCA_946479825.1 uncultured Gemmatimonadota bacterium | reverse complement strand
GAGGTTGGCGCCGGTGGAGATGATCCAGTCCACGAACCCCGCCTCCATCAGCGGGATGAGCGTGCTCATCCCGAGCCCGGCGGGCGTCATCGCGCCGGTCAGGCTCATGCCGACGGTCACGTTGGGCTCGAGCATCCGCTCGGTGAACAGCCGGCAGCCTTCGCGGAGCCGCCCGGCGTTGTACGCCAGGAACGCCGAGTCGATCAGGTCCGCGGCCGACTCCTGGCCGGTGATCCCCTTGGGGTCGATGCGCTGGCCCTTGAGGAAGGGCGCGGAGGGTCGGGTCATGTCAGCTCCCCTTGGATGGCGCCGGACGGAGCACGTCCCGCGCGGCGCGCGCGGCCGTGATCCGCTGCACCACCTCGTGCGGGTCGTCGGTCAGGTGGAACAGGTCCAGGTCCTTCGGGCCGATCTTGCCTTCGCTGAGCAGCGGGCCGCGGATCCATTCCACCAGCCCGCGCCAGTACTGCGTCCCCACCAGCACGACCGGGAAGTGCTTCACCTTCCCGGTCTGGATCAGCGTGAGCGCCTCGGTGAGCTCGTCGAGCGTGCCGAACCCGCCGGGGAACACCACGAACGCCGTCGAGTACTTGAGGAACATCGTCTTCCGCACGAAGAAGTAGCGGAACTCGATCCCCCGGTCCACGTACGGATTGAGCCCCTGCTCGTGCGGCAGCTCGATGTTGCACCCCACCGAGAGCGCGCCCCCCTCCACCGCCCCACGGTTCGCGGCCTCCATGATGCCCGGGCCGCCGCCGGTGATGATCGGGAACCCCGCCTTCGCGAGCTGGCGCGCCGTCTCGATGGCCTTGCCGTACATCGGGTCGTCGGGCGGGGTCCGCGCCGAGCCGAAGACCGCCACGGCGTCGATCACGTCGGCCAGGGCGTCGAACCCCTCGACGAACTCCCCCATGATGCGGAGCACCCGCCACGGGTCGGAGTGCTTGAGCGCGTCGGGACGCTCACGCAGCTGGGCGCCGAGGAGCGCCTCGTCCTCGGTGGTCCGGGCCTCCTCGGGAGGTCCGCTCTTCCGTCCGGTCACCCTGCTCACGTCCAGGCACTCCTCACTCAGGACGCGGGGAATATACCGGGACCCTGTTATATATGGGGCATGACCGCGGGCACGTCTCCCCGGAGTTCGTGGCTCGGCCTCACGCTGGCCCTGGCGCCGCGTGCGGTGCTCTCCCCGTCGCTGGCCCTGGCCCTGCTCGGCGCGCTCTGGGCCTTCCGGCGCCGGCGCTGGTGGACCATCCCGCCGTTCCTCCCGCTCCCCGATCCCGTGTATCTCCGGTGGCGGATGTACACCGCCTACGGCGACGAGGCCGCGGTCCCGCCGCTCCACGACGTGATCCGATTCGCCCGGTGGCGGCGCGAGCTGCTCCGGCTCGGGAGCTAGAGCCGTGGGCCTCCCCGCCGCACCGTCCGACCGCCCGGCCCGCGTCGTCATCCTGGGCGGCGGCTTCGCCGGCCTCTATGCCGCCAAGCGCCTGGGCTCCGCCCGGGTCAAGATCACCCTCGTGGACCGGCGCAACCACCACCTGTTCCAGCCGATGCTGTACCAGGTGGCCACCGCGGGCCTGAGCCCCGGCGACATCGCCTCCCCCATCCGCTCCATCCTCCGCCGCCAGCAGAACACCGACGTCCTCCTGGGCGAGGCCGAGCGGGTGGATGTGCCGAACCGAAAGGTCTTCCTGAGCGATGGTAGTAGTCTTGATTACGACTACTGCATCGTCGCCACCGGGGCCAGGCACGCGTACTTCGGTCACGACGAGTGGGAGGCCAACGCGCCGGGCCTGAAGAGCCTCGAGGACGCGCTCGAGATCCGCCGCCGGATCCTCCTCGCCTTCGAGGCCGCCGAACGCGAGCCCGACCCGGTCCGCCGCCAGCAGCTGCTGACCTTCGTCGTGATCGGCGGCGGCCCCACCGGCGTCGAGATGGCCGGCGCCATCGCCGAGATCCGACGCTACGCCCTCCGACGGGACTTCCGCCGCATCGACCCGCGCGACGCGACCGTCATGCTGCTCGAAGGCGGCACCCGCCTCCTGACCAGCTACCCGCCCGAGCTGAGCGACTGGGCCAAGCAGACGCTGCGCGATCTCGGCGTCGAGGTCCGGACCGAGACGCTGGTCACGGAGGTCACCGCCGACGCGGTGCGGGCCGCCGGATGGACCATCCCGACCCGCACCGTGGTCTGGGCCGCCGGCAACACCGCGAGCCCGCTCCTCAAGTCCCTCGGCGCGCCGCTCGACCGCCAGGGGCGCGCGATCGTCGGCCCCGATTGCTCGATCCCGGACCACCCCGAGGTCTTCGTCCTGGGCGACGCCGCCGCGTTCACCCATCAGGCTGGCACCACGCTCCCGGGCGTGTGCCCCGTCGCCATCCAGATGGGCGTCTTCGCCGCCGACGCCATCCGCGCCGACCTGCGCGGCCGCCCGCGCCGGGCCTTCCGCTACCGCGACAAGGGCCAGCTGGCGGTGATCGGCCGCGGCCGCGCCGTGGCCGACTTCGGCCGGCTGGGCGTCCACGGGTTCTCGGCGTGGTTCACCTGGATCTTCGTCCACATCTTCTTCCTGATCGGCTTCCGCAACCGGCTGATCGTGATGCTGGAGTGGGCCTGGTCGTACATCACCTACGGCCTGGGCGCCCGCCTCATCTACGGCGAGGCCGACGCCCGGCCTCCCGCGCCGCCCCGATGACGACCCTCGCCGAGCGGGTGAAGGCGCGCGCCATCGCCCTCGGCTTCGCAGCCTGCGGCGTCACCGACCTGGCCCCCAACGCCCACGCCGACCGGCTCGACCGCTGGCTCGCCCAGGGCCACGCCGGCGTGATGCGGTATCTCCACCGGCAGGCCGGCAAGCGCCGCGCGCCCGCGCGCATCGTGCCGGGGGCGCAGCGGGCCGTGGTGGTGCTCGAGAATTACTACCACGCCGAGACCGACGCGACGCGACGCCCGCCGCGCGTCGCCAAGTACGCGCGCGGCGAGGACTATCACGGGGTCACGCTCCGGCGGCTGCGGGAGCTGGCCGGCTACCTGCGCGAGGAGGGAGCACAGGTCGCGCACGCGTGGATCGACGACGGGCCCGTGCCCGAGCGCGAGCTCGCGGCGCGCGCGGGGCTCGGCTGGATCGGCAAGAACGCAATGCTCATCCGGCCGGGACTGGGGTCGTTCGTGCTGATCGGGACGATCTTCACCGACCTGCTGCTGGCGGTGGATCGGCCCTTCGAGGCGGAACACTGCGGCACCTGCACCCGCTGCCTCGACGCCTGCCCGACCGGCGCGTTCCCGGAACCCGGCGTGGTGGACGCCACCCGCTGCATCTCGTATCTCACGATCGAGCAGAGGGATCCCATCCCGGCCGGGCTCGCGCCGCGCCTGGCCGGCTGGGCCTTCGGCTGCGACATCTGCAACGACGTGTGCCCGTGGAACGAGCGCTTCGCGACCGAGAGCGCCCGACCCGAGTTCGCCGACCGGGGACACTTCGACGGGCTGACCTCGGAGCGGATCCGCGGGATGACCGACGATGAATTCTCCGCTCGCTTCGGCGGAACGCCCCTCGCGCGCCCCGGCCGCGAGGGCCTGGCCCGCAACCTCGCCGCCGTCGGCACCTGACCCCTGACCCCTGACCGCTGACCCCTGATGCCCTCACCCTCGCTCTACTCCGCCGCCATCTTCGTGACCGATATCGAGCGCGCCATCGCGTTCTATCGGGACACGCTCAAGCTCCCGCTCGCCAAGCAGGGATCGTTCGGGGCCGAATTCTTTGCCGAGGGGACCCGCCTGGGGGTGCATCCGGCCACCCACCCCAACGCGCAGGCGATGGTCGGCCGCGAGACGGGCCTGGTGCTGCAGGTGCCGGGGCTCCTGGATTACTGCAGTGACCTGCTCGATGCGGGGGTGACCTTCGTCTCCGAGCCGACCCGGCAGCCGTGGGGGATCATGGCGCTCATCGCCGACCCCGACGGCAACCGGATCGCGCTCTGGCAGGGGCTCGAGGAGGAGTGACCTCGGGCCCCCGCCGCCGCTTCAGCCCTGCTTGCGGATCTCGATCGAGCCGTTGACGGTCCGGAGCTCGAGCGTGCGGCCGCCGTTCCCGATCCGCCCGCGCAGCTGACGCGGGCTCATCGCCCCCTGGACGGTCACCGGGAAGTCGGTGGTGACCGAGCCGTTGACGGTCGAGGCGCGAAGGTCGGCGTTGAGGCCGGCCGGCACCCGGAGCGTGACCCCGCCGTTCACGGTCTCGAGGTCGAGACTCCCGTCCCAGTCGTTCCGCCCGATGGTCGCGTCCACCGAGCCGTTCACCGTCCTGGCCCGCGCCACCCCCGCCGTGCTCACACTCACGTCGCCGTTGACCGAGGACACCTCGGCGTCGGCGGTCAGGCCGTCGGCCGAGACGGACCCGTTGACGGTCCCGCCGGTGAAGCGGACCCCGGCGGGCACCTGCACGGTGAAATCCACCGCGACGTCGTTGTTGTCGGTGCTCATGTGGCCGCCGCCCGGCGTGCACTCGTTCTCGTGCCGGGCGTTCCGCGGGGTCGGATAGACCGCGCAGATGGTCACCCCTTCGTCCGACGGCACGACGACCACCTTCACTTCGTCGGGATCGCTGTGCCGCGCGTGCTTGCGGGCGGTGACCTGGATCTCGTTCCCGCTCGCGGCCGTGGCGCGGATGGTGCCGATGACGCCGCGGACCTCGAGCGTCTTGCCGGCGGCGAGCGTCCCCTTCCAGCTGAAGTCCTGCGCGGCCGCGGCGGACGCCGCGACGGCCGAAAACAGCAGGGTGAGTCCGAAGATGCGGCGCATCGTGGTGTTCCTCAGGTGATGGTGGCTCACTGCGCCGAGCCGCGGCGCAGCGTGATCCTGCCGTCGAACGTCTCGAGCTCGATGCGGGCCTTCCCGCTCCCCAGCGTGAAGTTCACCCGCCGGGTGTCGGTCCCCTGGACGGTCACCGGCCAGTCCGACTCGAACTCGCCGTCGAAGGTGTTGATGGACACCGTCGCGTCGGGCGTCGCGGGGGTCTCGAGCACGATGTCGCCGTCGTGCGACTCGAGGTGATAGACCCCGCCGGGGCTGATCGCGCCGGAGAAGCGGATGTCGCCGTCCACCGAGTTGGCGGACACCGCCTGCGACGTGACCCGCTCGAGGGTGATCTGCCCGTCCACCGACTGCACGTCGAGGTCGCCGCTGACGTTGGTGGCGCGGATCTCCCCCTCCACCGTGTTGAGCTCGATCCGCCCCCGGGCGTCGCTCAGGGTCACGTCGCCGTCCACCGACTTGAGCGAGATGTAGCCGTCGCCGCCCTTGAGCGAGACGCTCCCTTCCACCGTCTGGGCCCGGACCGCGGCCCGGACGCCGGTCACGGTGATGGCCACCTCGGTGCCGCCCAGGTCGAGGTCCATCCAGCTTGGCACGTCGAGCGTCAGGTCGTGCGCGCGCGGCTCGCCCCAGCGCCCGCCGGCGCCGTTGATCCGCAGCGTCACCGACCCGCCGGACACCTCGACCCCCTGACGGTCGTCCGATGCGGTGCGGACCCGGACCCGGTCCTGGTCCCACCCGTTCACGGTGATCGTCCCGGAGAAGTTCTGGACCGAGAGCCGCGTCCCCTTCCGGACCGCGATGGTCGTGTCGGTGACGCCGGCACCGCCGGCATCTTCGTCCTCGTCGCCGTCGAACGAGGTGCGGAAGCGGGCCGAGACCTGGGTCGAGACTTCGGTGGCGATCTGGTTCGCCAGGTGGGTCGCGAACCGCGCGACGTGCTCCGCGGGGACCGGCGTTGCCGGCGTGTCGGGCACCTGCGCCACGGTCAGGGCGAGCGCGGTCAGGGCAAGGGTGATCATCGTGCGGTCTCCATTCCGTTCAACTGGCCCGCAGCAGGTCGGCGGTCTGCCGAAGCAGCTTGAGCTTCCGCTGCCGCATCTCGGCCACGTGGTCGTTCAGGTACGGGTTCCCGGGGTCGTTCAGCAGCGCCTGCTGCGCCTGGGTGAGCGCGCTGTCGATCCGGGCGAGGTTGGCCTGGATCACCTTCACGGTGGCGGGGCTCAGCTGACGCTCCTGCGCCGTCACCACCCGCTGCAGGTCGTTGATCGCGCGGTCGTATGAGCGGTCCGCCTTCGGCGTCGCCACCCCCGCCGTGATCAGCGTGGGACCGGACCCGGACGTCGCCGGCCCGCCAGTAGGATTGGACGCCGCCGCGATTGGTTGCGTTCCGCCGGGCGCCGGGCGGAGCAGCATCCACCCGCCCCCGACGCCGACGGCGAGGAGCACCACCGCCGCCGCCGCGAGCTGCGGCAGCGAGAAGCTGATCCGGCGCCGCGCGCTCGCCGCGTGGCGGGGCTGCGCCCCGGTCCCGCCGCTCCGGATGCCGGCCCGCACGCCGAGCCACACCGACTCGGGCACCGGCCGGAGCGGGAGCGCCGCGGCGCGCCGCTTCACCTCGGCGAGTTCCGCCGCCGCGCGCCGGGCCGCCGGATCGCCGGCCAGCCACGCTTCCACCCGCGCCTTTTCGGCCGGCGCGAGCGTGCCGTCCACGTACTCCGACAACCGGTCCATCAGTTCTGTGTTCATCGTTCGCTCCTCGAAGCGCCGCGCGCTTCGCTACCGCTCCAGATACTTCCGCAGGGCGTTCCGCGCCCGGTGCAGCGCCGCCTTCGAACTTCCCGGCGCGATGCCGAGCGCGCTCCCGATCTCCTCGTGGGTGTATCCCTCGACGTCGTGCAGCACGAACACCTTCCGATAGCCGTCCGGAAGCCGGGCCACCGCCGCCTCGAAATCCATCTCGAACTCGGGGCTCGACTCCGCCGCGCCCGCGGCCACGAATTCGAGCGGCGTGTCGTCCTCGTGAAAGCGCGTCCGCGCGGTCCCCAGCGCGCCGCGCTCCGCCAGGAACACGTTCACCGCCAACCGATGCAACCAGGTGCCGAACTGACTCTCGCCCCGGAACGTGCCGATCTTGTACCACGCCCGGATGAACGCCTGCTGGGTCGCCTCGGCGGCGTGATCTTCTCCAAGCATCCGCCAGGCGAGGTTGTACACCCGCGGCGAATGCTTCCTATAGAGCCGCTCGAACGCCCGCTCGTCGCCCGCCTGGGCGAGGGCGACATCATCGCCATCTCCTTGATTGGCAACGACTTGCGAATCAGCGCTCAACCTGAGGACACCTGGTTCGGTGGCGTGCACAGCCGGTTGGATGGGACAGGACTGTCAAAGGTTGCGTCAATCTGGCGGGCGGGCCGAACGGCCGACAGGGGAGCTAGCGTCCGAGGGATTCGGGCGACCGGGCGCGGCCGACGGCGCCGCCGAGCGCGAGTAGCGTGATGGCGTAGGGGAGCATCAGGAAGAGCTGATAGGGAACGGCGAGACCGAGTCCCTGGAGGAGGAACTGCAGCGCGGTGAGCGCCCCGAACGCGAGCGCGGCAAGCGCGACTCCGACGGGATTCCAACGGCCGAGGACCACGATCGCGATGGCGATGAAGCCCCGCCCCGCCGTCATGTTCTCGGCGAAGGTGCCGACCTGGGCCAGGACCAGCGATGCGCCGGCGAGTCCGGCGAACGCACCGCCGACGAGCACGCCAAGGGTGCGGGTCCGGATCACGCGGACACCCGAGGCGCGCGCCGCCGATGGCGACTCCCCCGCGGCACGGAGTCCGAGCCCCCAGCGGGTCCGATAGATGAGCCACCAGACGAGCGGCACGGCCAGCAACGCCAGGTAGGTGGGGACGGGCTGGTCGAAGAGCGCGGGACCCAGAAGCGGGATCTTGGAGAGCCCCGGGATCGCGACGTTGCCGAGAGTCGGCAGGCCGAGCCCGCCCGCGGCGCTGCCGAACGTGGCACGATAGATGGCGCCGGTGAGGCCGGTGGCGCCGAGCGTCACCGCCGTCCCGGCGATGACCTGGTCGGCCCCGGCGCCGAGCGCGACCGCGGCGAACACCGCCGCGGTGGCCACCCCTGCCGTGATCCCTGCCACGACACCTGTCCACGGCCCGCCGTGGATGGCGCCGAACGCCGAGGCGAGCGCGCCGGCGAGCATCGCACCCTCGATGCCGAGGTTGAGCACGCCGCCGCGCTCGGCGACGGTCTCACCCAGGGCCGCCAGCAGGAGCGGCGTCGCGATCCGCACCGCGGCGGCGCCGAACCCGGCGGCGAGGGCGGCGTTCACGCCGCCTCCGCGGCCCGTCGGGCGTACCGGTCGGCCAGCAGCACCACCACGATGACCACCGCTTCCACCACGTACACGGCGACGCTGGGCACGCCGGCGTCGCGCTGCATCGCCGCGGCGCCTGACTCGAGCGCGCCGAAGAGCACTCCGGCCGCGACCACGCCGATCGGATCGAGCCGCGCGAGCAGCGCCACCGCGATCGCGGTGAATCCGTACCCCGGCGACAGGTTCTGGAACAGCGCGTACGACACGCCCGCGACCTCAAGTCCGCCAGCGAGCCCGGCCAGCGCCCCGGAGCCGAGGAGCGCCTGGGCGGTGACTCGCGCCACCGGCACCCGCCCGACGAGCTCGGCGGCCCGCGGGCCCGCACCGACCGCCCGCAGCGCGAAGCCCCAGCGGGTCCGGCGGAACGTCACCGCGAGCGCGACGGCCAGGGCGAGCGCCAGCACGATGCCGAGATGCAGCCGGGTGCCGCCGAAGAGCGGCAGCCGTGCCGAGGCCGCGATCGCGTCGCTTCGGGGGTAGGTGTGGGCCGATTCCTGCAGCGGGCCGGTGACCATCAGGCTCACCAGCGAGGTCGCGACGAAGTTGAGGAGCAGCGTGCTGATGGCCTCGAGGACGCCGAAGCGCACCCGCAGCCAGGCGGGCACCGCCGCCCAGAGCGCGCCGCCAATGGCCGCGACGACGAGCACCGCCGGGGCCGCGAGCCATCCCGGCCAGGCGCCGACGTGCAGCCCGAGCCAGGTGGCCGCGACCGCCCCGGCGTAGAACTGCCCTTCCCCGCCGATGTTGAGCGCGTTGGCCCGGAACGCGAGCGCGATGCCGAGACCGATCACGATCAGGGGCACGGCACGGAGCAGCGTGGACGAGAAGATCGCGTACGGCGAGCCGAACGCGCCCCGCCACATCGCCGCCAGTGCGTCGCCCGGCGCGTACCCCGCCGCGGCGAGCCCGGCCGCGAGCAGGCCGATCCCGATCGCCACGGCCGCCGCCGGCATCACCAGCACCGCCAGTCGGCGATTCACGCCTCGGCGCCCCCGCCGAGCATCATAGCCCCGATGGCGGCGCGGTCGGCGTCGGCGGGAGCCTCCCGCAGCCGGCCTGCGGCCGCCACCACCACCCGGTCGGCGACCTCGAGGACCTCGTCGAGGTCCGTCGAGTGCATCAGCACCGCCGCCCCCTGCGCCGCGGCGCCCCGGAGCCGCGCCCCCACGGCCGCGGCGGCGCGTACGTCGAGCCCGCGGGTCGGGTTCTCGGCCACGATGACCGCCGGCGCGCCGGCGAGCGCCCGCGCGATGACGAGCTTCTGCTGGTTGCCGCCGCTCAGCGTGGCCGCAGCAACGTCGGGTCCGGCTGCGACGATCCCGGCGCCGGCGATGAGCTCCGCGGTCCCGGCGCGGAGCGCCGGCCAGTGCATCCACGCCGACCCGGCGGCGCTCGCGAGCGCGACGTTCTCCGTCAGGGAGAACTCCGGGATCAGCGCCTCGGTGGTCCGGTCCTCGGGGATGTACGCCATCGGACCCGACACGGTCCGCGTCCCCTCGACCAGCGGCCGCACGCCGGCCACCGCCCGGAGGAGCTCGCGCTGGCCGTTCCCTTCCACCCCGGCCACGACCACCACCTCACCCGCGCGCACCGTCAGGTCGGCGCCGCGCACGGCCACGCCGCGGCGGTCCTCGCGCATCACCACCGCCCGCTCGAGCCGGATCCGCACGTCGCCGGGGCGGATGGCCGAACGCGGGTGGCCGGTCGCGGCGCTGACGGTCTCGCCGAGCATCGCGGAGAGCAGGGTCTCGCGGGTGAGATCCGCGGTGCGGGCGCCGTTCCACACGACTGCGCCGCGCCGGAGCACCGTGATCGCATCGGCCTCGGCCAGCGCTTCGTCGAGCTTATGGGTGATGAGCGCCACCGCGCCGCCCCCGCTCACGAACCGCCTGAGCACGCCGAACAGCTCGCCGATCTCCCCGGGCGAGAGCACGCCGGTGGGTTCGTCGAGCAGGAGGACCGCCGGCCTCGTCGCGAGCGCCCTGGCGATCTCGAGGCGTTGCCGCAGTCCGACGGTCAGCGCGCCTGCGGTCGTGTCGACGTCGAGTTCGAGATGCAGGGATGCCAGCAGGGCGGCGACCCGCTCCCGGCCGCCGCGGACCGGCCATCCCGCCGCGAGCGTGACGTTCTCCCAGACCGTGAGCGCCGGCACCGAGGTGAAGTGCTGATGCACGAGCGCGAGGCCGCGAGCCCGGGCGTCGCGCGGCGAGGCGGGAAATCCGCTCCGTCCGTGGAGCAGCATCGTCCCGGCGTCCGGCCGCACCAGCCCGGCCGCGATGTGCATCAGGGTGGACTTGCCGGCGCCGTTCTCGCCGAGGAGGGCGTGCCACTCGCCGCGGCGGATCGCGAGCGTGGCGCCGCGCAGCGCCTCGACCGCGCCGAAGCGCTTCGAGACGCCGCCGAGCGCCAGGACCGGCTCAGAGTCCGGTCGGATGGTCGTGGAATTCCCAGGGAAGGGAGAACTCACCGGCGACCCGCTCGGCCAGCGCCCGCACGCCGACGGTCTCCGTCGCGTAGTGCCCGGCCAGGAAGACGTTCACCCCCCACTCCGTCGCGTCGAAGTGGAGATGGTGGGCGGCCTCACCGGTGATGAAGGTGTCGCAGCCGGCGGCTTTAGCCTCCGCGAGCATGCCGCCCGCGGCACCGGTCACGATGCCGATGTGTCGCGTGCGGGCCGGACCGCCGGCGATGAGGTGCGTGCGCCCTCCGAGGAGCGACGTGAGCCGGTCGGCAAGGGCCTCACGCTCGATCACGAGCGGGCCGTGTACGCCGATCGGCACGCCCTTGAAGTTGCCGAACCAGCCGTCGACGCTCATGCCGAGCATCCGCGCCAGCACCGCGTTGTTGCCGACCTCGGGGTGCAGGTCGAGCGGGATGTGCGCGGCGTAGAGCGCCGCGTCCGCCGCGAGAAGTGCCCGAAGCCGGCGGTAGCGCCGCCCGGTGACGGGGAGGTTGCCGTCCCAGAAGAGCCCGTGGTGGGTGAGGAGCAGCGCCGGACCGGCGCCCGCCACGGCCTGCTCGATCGTCGCGAGGCTCGTGTCCACCGCAGCGACGACGCGGGCCACCCGCCCGCCGTTCTCGACCTCGAGCCCGTTGAGCGCGTTGGGATAGTCGGGGATCTCGCCGATCCGCAGGAAGCCGTCGAGCCAGGCCGTGACGTCGGCGAGCGGGACGCTGCGTCCGGTCATGGCGCCCCCGGCACCGGGATCAGCGTCCCGGCCGCGATGGAATCCGCGGCCGCCCGCACCTTCGCGGCCAGCGCCGCGGGGATCCGTGAGGCGAGCGCCGGGTTGGGCACGTACTTGATGACGCCGCTCGCGAGCCCGAACGACTCGACGTGCGGGGTGAAGGTGCCCGAGCGGACGTCGCGCGCCACGAGCAGCATCGCGCGCGGCAGGTCGATGACCGCCGAGCCAAGCACGTTGTTCGGCGCCAGGGCGCTCTGGTCGGCGTTGGCCCCGAAGAGATAGAGCCCCGGCTTGTCCTTGGCGGCCTGGAACAGGCCGAGCGCAGCCGCGTCGGCGTTGTGGTGGATCATGTCGGCGCCGAGGGCGGCGAGCTGGAGCCCGGCCTCTCGGCCGGCGGCCGCGTCGTCGAAGGTGTTGAGGTACACCGCCCGGCTCTGCACCTTCGGATTCACGGCGAGCGCGCCACGCCGCCACCCCTCGTAGCCACGGACGATCGGCGGGAGCTCCATTCCGCCGACGAAGCCGATGATCCCCGTCTTCGTCATCCCGCCCGCGACCATACCGCAGAGGTAGCTCGCCTCCTCGATGCGGAACACCAGCGGGGCGACGTTGCCGGCCTGCCGCTCGCCGGACGTGATGATGAACACCGTCCCGGGGTAGTCCTTCGAGACCCGCTCGGCGGCGCCCTGGAACTCGAACCCGTGGGCGAAGACGAGGCGGTATCCCTGGGCGGCGTAACTGCGGAGGGCTTCTTCCTGGTCGGCCGGGGTCGCCGCCTCGACGTTGCTCACCGGTACCTGCAGCGAGTCGGCGATCTCACGGAGGCCACGATACGCGCCGGAGTTCCAAGCCGCGTCGGCGATGGAACCAGGGGTGATCAATGCCACCCGGAATTCTTTGCTCCGGGTGCCGCCAGCGCACCCAAACAGAGCCAGTGACGCAACAGTGACGAGACACTGTTTTGCAAATCGTATCATTGTCTCGAATTTTGCCGGTGCATCCGTGAAACAACCGAAGGTAAAGCGCCCGTAAACGCTTTATATCCACAAACTTGACCGGCTTATCAACTTTTGTGGACTGGTCGAGCTGGGTCCGGTGCGTCAGGCGGAGGGGACGCGCATCTCCAGACCCCCGTTGATCCTGCCCCCTTCCATCACCACCAACCGCTGAGTGGCGACATCGCCTTCGATCGAGGCGGTGCTCTGGACTTCCACCCGTTCGTCGGCCACGACGCTGCCGGCCACGGTGCCGCCGACCACCGCCTGACGGGTCCGGACGTCGCCCCGGATGGTGCCTCCCCGTGAGACCAGTACCTGCTGTCCCGCCTGGACGTTCCCGTTCACCTCGCCCTCGATCTTGACGACCCCGTCGGCGACGATGTCGCCGGTGATGACGGTCCCGGAGGCGATGATCGACAGCGTGGCGTTCTCACCCCGAGGTGGAGTGGTAAGCGTGGCCATCAGTTGTTCTCCTTGACGAGCGTCAGCGGGTCCAGGGAGGTCCCCCGCTGGCGGATCTCAAAATGCAGGTGCGGGGCGCTCGAGCGTCCGGTGTTGCCGGAGAGTCCGATGACCTGCCCCGCCGTGACCACCGCGCCGGTCCGGGTGAGGATCCGGGAGAGGTGGCCGTACATGGTCTGGTAATCGTTGGCGTGCTGGATGAGGACGAAGTTGCCGTACTGCGGGTCGAGCCCCGATTCGGCGACCGTCCCCGCGGCGGCCGCGCGCACCACGCTCCCCACCGGGACCGCGACGTCCACCCCGGGATGTGACTCGTCCGCGGCGCCGGCACCCACCTGGCCGCGGGTCAGGTAGCCGGGTTCGTCGAGGGGCCAGTGCCGGGGAATGGCCGTGGTGTCGGTCGCGCGGAGCGGCGCGCCAGGCGCCCGGGCCTCCACGGCGGGGGCGTCGGGCACCACAGTGTCGGCGCCCGCAGGCCCGGGAAGGATGTCGGCGCCGACCATCCGCCGAAGCCGGCCGTAGCGCGCCTCGGCGCTGTCGAGCGCGCTGGCGAGCTCATTGATCCGCGCGTTCTCGCTCTGCAGCTGCGCCACCTGCCTCCGGAGGCCGGGCACCTGGGCCGCGGTCCGCGCGAGCGGGATGTAGAACGCGAAGCCCAGGATGATCGCGGCGCCGAGCGCGAGGCCGAGCCAGACCAGGATGCGCGCCAGCCAGAGCGGGAGGCGGATCGAGTGGGACTCGAGCTCGTCGTCGCGATGGACGAGGATGGTGACGTGCGGCCGCGGGGTCATCCGTCGAACGGCCGCCCCAGGATCCGCTCCAGCAGACGGGCGAGGTCGTCATTGGAGTAGAAACTGAGCGTCAGGAACCCGCGCCCGCGGCGCCGGGTCGTCAGGCGGACGTCGGTGCCGAGGTGCTGGCGGAGGACCTCTTCCACGCGGCGGCTGTCGGCCGACACCTGGCGCGGGGTCGGGCGGGTGCCCTTCCCGGCCGGGCGCTGGCCGCGGGCACGGGCTTCGACCTCGCGTACCGTCCATTCGCTCAGCACCGCCTGGCGCGCCAGGGCGATGAGCTGCCGCTCGTCGGCCACGGCGAGGAGCGCCCGGGCGTGGCCTTCGGTGAGCTTGCCGTCCTCGAGCAGCTGGCGGACCTCCGCGGGGAGCCGCAGGAGCCGCAGCGCGTTGGCCACCGTCGAGCGGTCGCGCCCGACCAGCCGCGCCACCTCGGCCTGTGAGGCCTCGAACTCCTCGATCAGGCGCTGATAGCTGGCGGCCTCCTCGAGCGCCGACAGCGCGGCGCGCTGGATGTTCTCGATGATCGCGAGGGTGAGGAGGGTCCGGTCATCGGCCTCCTTCACCACGGCGGGCACCGTCTTCCAGCCGAGCTTCTGCACGGCGCGCCAGCGGCGCTCGCCGGCGATCAGCTCGTAGGTGCCGGCGGCGGATGCGGTCCGGACCACGATCGGCTGGAGCAGCCCCGACGCGCCGATCGAGTCGGCCAGTTCGGAGAGCTCCGCGTCGTCGATCTTGGTGCGCGGCTGGAACGGATTGGGCCGGACGCTGGTGACCGCGACCTCGCGGAGCGCCCCGGACTTTTCCGCCTGCTCGCGATTGACCGGCCCGAGCAGCGCCTCGAGCCCCCGTCCCAGGCGTCGCTCGGTCATCGGGCCCCCTCGGTCGCCGCATCCGCCCCCGCCCCGCCGCCGACGCGCTTCATCAGCTCCTGCGCCGCCGCGAGGTAACTCTTGGCGCCGATCGACTGCACGTCGTACAGCAGGATCGGCTTCCCGAAGCTCGGCGCCTCGGCCAGCCGGATGTTCCGCGGGATCACGGTCCGGATCACCTTGGGCCCGAAGTACTCGCGGGCCTCTTCCGCGACCTGGCGGGAGAGATTGAGCCGCTGGTCGTACATCGTGAGGAGCACCCCGTCGAGCTGCAGCGACGGATTGAAGTTCTGCTGGACGAGGTTGATGGTGTTGAGGAGCTGGCTGATCCCCTCGAGGGCGTAGTACTCGCACTGGATCGGGATCACCACGCCGTCGGCGGCGGTCAGCACGTTGAGCGTGATGAGGCCGAGGGACGGCGGGCAGTCCACCAGGATGAACTCGTACTCGCCCCGGAGCGGCGCCAGCGCACGGCGGAGGGTGGTCTCGCGATCGGGGCGATCGACCAGCTCCAGCTCCGCGCCGACCAAGTCCTGCGTCGCCGGCAGCACGGAGAGATGCGCGAGCTCCGGATGCGGCATCACGATGTCGGACGGCGGGCGGCGATCGATGAGCGCGTCGTACAGCGAATGACGCACGGACTCGCGCGGGATGCCGATGCCGCTGGTCGCGTTGGCCTGCGGATCGGCGTCGATGAGGAGCGTCCGGCGCTCACTGATGGCCAGCGAAGCGGCGAGGTTCACCGCCGTGGTCGTCTTGCCGACGCCGCCCTTCTGGTTGGCGATCGCGATGATACGCGACATCCGGAAGTCTTTCTGTTACAATGTTTTATACAATATATGCGCGCATCAATTCGCGACAATTCCCCTGAACGACGCTTGAATATACGGGTCCGGCAGCGGCGCCGCCATTCCAGAGCGGACCGTACTGTTTCACGTGAAACATGCTGGGAGGGATCGGGGGGACTGGTGGCGAGAGGTAGGGGCGGGCGGACGGTCGGAGAGACCCTGGGGCGAGCGGTCGGACGGACGGGCCGGCGAACA
>CAMLHU010000016.1 GCA_946479825.1 uncultured Gemmatimonadota bacterium | reverse complement strand
GCACGTCCACCCGGGCCAGGTCCACTTCCACCACCACGACCTCTTCCTGCTGTCCCGAGCGGTGGAGCACCACGCCGACCGGGTCGGCCACGAAGGTGTTCCCCCAGAATTCGATCCCCGCGTCCTTCGGCCCTTCGTGGCCGACCCGGTTCACCGCCGCCACGTACACGCCGTTCGCGATGGCGTGGCCGCGCTGGATGGTCTCCCACGCGTCGCGCTGCGCGTTGCCGAACTCGGCCTTCTCCGACGGGTGCCAGCCGATAGCGGTGGGATAGAACAGGATCTCGGCGCCCTGCAGGGCCGTGAGCCGGGCCGCCTCGGGATACCACTGGTCCCAGCAGACCAGCACGCCGATCCGGCCGAACCGGGTGTCCCAGGCGCGGAAGCCGAGGTCGCCGGGGGTGAAGTAGAACTTCTCGTAATAGGCCGGGTCGTCGGGGATGTGCATCTTGCGGTACTTGCCGAGCAGCCGGCCGTCCGCGTCGATGATCACGGCGGTGTTGTGGTAGAGCCCTTCCGCCCGCTTCTCGAACAGCGACCCGACGATGACGATGCCGAGCTCCCGGGCGAGGGCCGTCAGCGCCTCGGTGCTGGGCCCCGGGATCGGCTCGGCCAGCTTGAAGAACTCGTGGTCTTCGCGCTGGCAGAAGTACTCGCTCCGGAAGAGCTCCTGGGTGCACACGACGTTGGCGCCGCGGCGCGCGGCCTCGCGGATGCGCCCGGTGACGCGGGCCAGGTTGGCGGCGGGGTCGGCGTCGCAGCGCATCTGGACCAGGCCCAGGGCGACCCGGCGGGACGGGGTGGGGGTGCTCATTCGGGAAAAACTAAGCGAATCCCGGCCCGGGGACGAGACGTTTACCTTTCCCGCCCATGCTCCGCCGCATCCTTCCGCTCGCGCTCATCCTCGCCGCGGCCCCGGCCGTGGCCCAGCTGCCCGCCGACACCGCCGCCGCTCCGCCGGCCGACAGCGCCGCCGGGCGCACCGGCGCGATCGACTGGAACAACCGGTTCATCGCCTACGGCGACAACACCGAGTTCTTCAGCCCGTACACCACCGGCGAGACGCTGCTGGGCGCCCAGCTCTGGAGCGTCGTCTCGTACCGGCCCGAGCCGCGGATCGAGGTCCAGGCGGGGGTCTTCGTCAACCATCAGTTCGGCTCGGCCGACTTTTTCGACCAGACCCACGCCCTGCTGCTCCACGGCGAGGACACCACCACGTTCAGCCCGGTCCGGCCGGTCCTCTCGTTCCGGTATCACACCGTGCACGGGATGGGGGTGATGGGCACCCTCGAGACCCGCGACCGCCACGGGCTCATCGAGCCGCTCTACGAGATGCGGCTCGACATCAGCCGACCGGTGGAGTACGGGGTGCAGTGGATCGAGCGGCGACGCCGCTTCCAGGGGGAGTTCTTCCTCAACTGGCAGCACCTCAACACGCCGACCAGCCGCGAGATCTTCGACTACGGGATCGTGGCGCGTCAGGCGCTCACCTCCTGGCTGACGCTTGAAGGGCAGCTCCACGGCAAGCACCGCGGGGGCCAGCTGTACAACGCCGGCGAGACCGTGGCCAACAACCACGCCGCCGCGCTCGGCCTCCGGCTGTCCGACTCGCTGCCGGTGCTGGGCCGGAGCGAGCTCGCCTATTTCCGGGCGGGGAGCGACGGATACCTCGACACCCTCGAGGCGAAGAGCTACCCCGACAAGGGCTACGGCAACTACTTCCGCGCCACGGTCGCGCCGGGGAACGTGCTGGACATCGTGGCGATCGTCTGGACCGGCCACGGGTTCCACGCCGAGGAGGGGGACGGGAACTACGAGTCGATCGGGTACAAGCCGGATTACTTCAAGCTCGACCGGTTCTACGCCGAGCTCGGTTTCCTCAAGCGGTTCCACTTCCGCGGCGGCACCACGATCGACACCGAGCTCCGGCTGCACCAGAACGACAACATCAAGACCGACGCCATCAGCGGCGTCGGCCTCGACTATTCCTACCGGATCATCGCGACGGTGCCGTTCGGGGTGAGGTTGGGGGGCGGGCAGCGCTGAGCGGTAAGCGGTAAGAGGTGAGCGGGGGTACAGTGAACGGTCAAGGGTGAATGGTGAACGGGCTGCCGGCCGAGATCGCGACCGACAGCCCGTTCACTCCTTACCGTTGACCGTTCACCGTGAGAGCTTCTTGAACTTGATCCGATGCGGCTGGTCCACGGCCGCGCCCTTCCGCTTCCGGTAGTCCGCGGCGTACTCCTGGTAGTTCCCCTCGTACCAGACGACCTCACTGTCGCCCTCGAACGCCAGGATGTGGGTGGCGATGCGGTCGAGGAACCAGCGGTCGTGGCTGATGACCACGGCGCACCCGGCGAAGTTGACCAGCGCGTCCTCGAGGGCGCGGAGCGTGTCCACGTCGAGGTCGTTGGTCGGCTCGTCGAGCAGGAGCAGGTTGCCGCCGCTCTTGAGCAGCTTGGCCAGGTGGACCCGGTTCCGCTCGCCGCCGGAGAGGTCCTTCACCTTCTTCTGCTGGTCGGAGCCGCGGAAGTTGAAGCCCGCGCAGTAGGCGCGGGCGTTCACCTTGCGGGTGCCGAAGACGAGCTCGTCCTGCCCGCCCGAGATCTCCTAGTACACGCTCTTCGTGCCGTCGAGCGCCTCGCGGCTCTGGTCCACGTAGGCGACCTTGACGGTCTTGCCGACGCTGAGCGTGCCGCGGTCCGGGGCCTCGACGCCGGTGATCATCCGGAAGAGCGTCGTCTTGCCGGCGCCGTTCGGGCCGATGACGCCGACGATGCCGCCCCGCGGGAGCGAGAAGTTGAGCTGCTCGAACAGCAGGCGGTCGCCGAACCCCTTGGCCACGTCCTTCGCGATGACCACCTCGTCGCCGAGGCGCTCGGGGACGGGGATCAGGATCTCGGCGGTCCCTTCGCTCTGGCGCTCGCCCTCGGCGCGGAGCTCCTCATAGCGCTGGATGCGGGCCTTGCTCTTGGCGTGACGGGCCTTCGGGGCCATCCGCACCCATTCCA
This sequence comes from uncultured Gemmatimonadota bacterium, assembly GCA_946479825.1. Next base: position 12,653 of record CAMLHU010000016.1, on the reverse strand, counting down.
GCTCGCGCTCGAGGGTCTTCTGCCGCGCCGAGGCCTGCTTCTCCTCGACCGCGAGGCGCTTCTGCTTCTGGGCGAGCCAGGAGGAGTAGTTGCCTTCCCAGGGGATCCCGGCGCCGCGGTCGAGCTCCAGGATCCACTTGGCCACGTTGTCGAGGAAGTACCGGTCGTGGGTGACGGCGACGACCGTGCCCGGGAACTGCTCGAGGAAATGCTCAAGCCACGCCACCGACTCCGCGTCCAGGTGGTTGGTGGGCTCGTCGAGGAGCAGCATGTCCGGTTCCTCAAGGAGGAGCCGGCAGAGCGCGACCCGGCGCTTTTCGCCGCCCGACAGCTTGGTGACGTCGGCGTCCGCCGGCGGGAGCCGGAGCGCGTCCATCGCGATGTCCACCTTGTGGTCGAGCTCCCAGAGCCCCTGGTGGTCGATCTGCTCCTGCAGTCGCCCCTGCTTCTCGAGCAGCTTGTTCATCTCGTCGTCGTCCATCGGCTCGGCGAATTTCGCCGAGATCGCGTTGAACTCGTCGAGCAGGCGGCGCTTGTCGCGGACGCCGTCCTCGACGTTGCCGCGGACGTCCTTGGCGGGATCGAGGACCGGCTCCTGCGGGAGGTACCCGATGCGGGTGCCCGAGAGCGGGCGGGCCTCGCCCTGGAAGTCCTTGTCCACGCCGGCCATGATCCGGAGCAGGGTGGACTTCCCGGCGCCGTTGGAGCCGAGGACGCCGATCTTGGCGCCGGGGTAGAAGGAGAGGGAGATCCCCTTGAGGATCTCGCGGGAAGGGGGCACGACCTTGCGCAGGTCGCGCATCGTGAAGATGTATTCGCCGGCCATAGGGCGGATAATGTAATCAGGGCGGGGACCGGTCCGGGCGCACTATATATTGAGCAGACCCTTCCGAGGCCCCGATGTCGCGAACCCGTCGTGCCGCCCCGCTGATCGCCATCCTCGCCGCCGTCTCGGCGGCGGCCTTCGCCCGCCACCGCGCCGCGCCGCCGTGCGATCCGGGCAACGCCGGGCTCGTGCTCCCGGCCGGCTTCTGCGCCACGCTCTTCGCCGACAGCGTCGGCCCGATCCGCCACCTGACCGTGCTCCCCAACGGCGACGTCGTCGGCGCCCGGCTGCAGGGGGGCGTCATCCTGTTGCGCGATTCTACCGGCGACGGGCACGCCGACCTCGAGCGCTCATTCGGCCCCGACGGCGGGACCGGGATCGCCTGGGCCGACGGCTGGCTCTACTACGCGCCGGACGACCGGATCCTGCGCTACCGCTGGACGCCGGGGCAGCTCGGCCCCGCCGGCGCACCCGAAGTCGTAGCACAGGACCTGCCCGACTACGGCAACCACAACGCCAAGCCGATCGCGGTGCGGAACGGCACCGTGTACGTGGACTTCGGGTCCGCCACCAACAGCTGCCAGCGCCAGGACCGTCGGCGCCGCTCGCCGGGGATCGACCCGTGCCGCGAGCTCGAGGTGCGGGCGGGGATCTGGAGCTTCGCCGCGGCGCGGACCGGCCAGGGCCCGGGCGACGGACACCGCTACGCGACCGGGCTCAGGAACCCGGAGGCGTTCGCCTTCGAGCCCACGACCGGGATGCTCTGGATGGCGGTCCACGGCCGCGACCAGCTCGGCGACAACTGGGGCTTCAGCGATTCGCTCAACGCGGAGCTTCCGGCGGAGGAGTTCGGGCCGGTGCCGGAAGGGGCCGACTACGGCTGGCCGTACTGCTATTACGACGAGCTGCAGGGGAAGAAGGTCACCGCACCCGAGTACGGGGGCGACGGGCGGCGGACCGACCGCTGCGGCGACAAGGCGATGCCGGCGATCGGCTTCCCGGGGCACTGGGCCCCGATGTCGCTCGCGTTCTCGACCGGCACGGCGTTCCCGGCGGCGTATCGCGGCGGCGCCTTCCTCGCGTTCCACGGTTCGTGGAACCGGGCCCCGCTCCCCCAGGCGGGATTCCGGGTGGTGTATATCCCGTTCGCGAACGGCAAGCCCGCCGGCGGGTACACCACCTTCGCCACGGCGCGCCCGGGAGTGACCTTCCGGCCCTGCGGCGTGGCGGTCGGGCCCGACGGGGCGCTATATATCGGAACGGATGCGGGGGCGAAGGTGTGGAGGGTGGTGTGGAGCGGTGAACGGTGAAGGGTGAATGGTGAACGGGGTGAGCGGTGAGAGGTAAGAGGTGAGAGGTGAGGGGGGAGCGGACGAACCGGGACAGGAGGAAGAATGAAGCGATTCGTGATGGCGTTGGCGGCGGCCTGCCTGGCTGCGCTGCCGCTGGCGGCGCAGGCGCCGCTGGCGGTGGGCACGACGGCGCCGGACTTCACCCTGCCCGGCGCCACGAAGGATGGGCTCCTGCCGGCGCCGGTCCGGCTCAGCGACTTCAAGGGGCAGACGGTGGTCCTCGCCTTCTTCTTCAAGGCGCGGACCAAGGGGTGAACGGTCCAAATGGACGCGTACCGTGATCAGTACGCGCAGCTCTTCGGTAACGGCAAGAAGGCGGTCCTGCTGGCGATCAGCGTGGACCCCGACACCACGCTCGCCAACTGGGCCCGCGAGAGCCGGTTCCCGTTCCGCTTCCTGAGCGATTCGACCGGCGCGGTGGGCAAGCTCTACGGCGCGCGGAACGAGCAGTATCACGTGGACAACCGGACGCTCTTCGTGGTCGGGCCCGACGGGCGCATCGCCTACCGCGCGGCGCCGTTCCGCGAGATCGACCCGACGGCCTACACCGAGCTCGACTCCGCGCTGACGGCCATCGCCGCCCCGCGGCGCTGACCGCCCCCACGAGGGCCAATGCTCGCGATCCTCAAGCTGGTCCAGTCGCTGTTCAAGACGCTCCATTCCGACGGCTCGCCCAGCCAGGTGGCCGTCGGGATGGCGCTGGGCGTGGCGCTGGGGTTCATCCCGCTGATGAACCTCAGCACCGTCCTCATCTTCGTCCTGCTCTTCCTGCTCAACGTCTCGTTCGGCGCCGGGATGCTCGGCTGGGCGCTCTCGGTGCCGGTCGGCTTCGCGCTCGACCCGGTGTTCGACCGCGTCGGGCGCTGGCTCCTGATCGACTCACCGGGGCTCACCCCGTTCTGGACCCGACTCGCCAACGCGCCGGTGGTGCCGCTCACCAACTTCAACAACACCGTGGTGCTCGGAAGCCTGGTCACCTGGCTGGTGCTGTTCGTGCCGCTCGTGCTGCTGTTCCGGTGGGGGGTGGTGCGCTACCGGGCCACCATCGGCCAGAAGGTGATGGGATCGCGGCTCTACAAGGCGATCGTCGGGTCGCAGGTGTACAACCTGTACCGCCTCTTCCGGCCGGAGTGACGCGACGATGCGACTCTTCCGCTGGAAGGCGATCGTTCCGCTGGCGCTCTTCCTCCTGCTCATCGTCCTCGGCTGGTGGCTCTTCGCCGACGCGCTCGGCCGCCGGGCAGTGGTCGCGGTCGGCACCAGGGTGGCCGGCGCCCAGGTCGACCTCGGGGCGTTCCATATCCGCCTGCTCAAGGGCTCAGTCGAGCTCGACGGGCTGGCGGTCGCCAACGCGAGCGACCTGACCCACGACGCCTTCGAGGCGGACCGGATCGTGCTCGACATCGACCCCGCCGTCCTGTTCGAGAAGAAGGTGGTCATCGACCAGGCGTCGCTCGCCGGGCTCCGGTTCGGCGCCCCCCGGAAGGTGCCGGCGCGCCCGGTGCCGGGCGCCGACACCGGCACGAGCGTGCTGGCGAGCGCCAAGGCGTTCGCGGCGAAGGTGGCGGTGCCGGTCCTGCGCCTCACCCCGGCGGACACGATCAAGGCGCTGGTGCTCGACCCGACGCAGCTCCGCTCGGTCCAGGCGGCCACGGCGCTGGCGGCGCGGGGCGACTCGGTCCAGCGCGCGGTCTCGACGGCGTACGACTCGCTCGCCCTGCCGCCGGTCATCGACTCCTCGCGGGCGCTGGCCGACCGGCTCGCCAAGGTGAACGTGGCGAGCGCCGGCGTCGCGGGGGTGCAGGCGGCGGTGCAGGACGCCCGGCGCGGGCTCGACCGCATCAAGGCCGCCGAGGCGCGGGTGGACGCGCTGCAGCAGCGGGTGACGTCGGGCACGGCGGCGCTGGCCGACGGCGCCCGGGCGCTCGACGCGGCGCGGCAGCAGGACTACGCCTTCGCGCGGGGCCTCCTCAAGCTGCCGACCATCTCGCCGGCGGACGTGAGCGCCGCGCTCTTCGGCCGGATGGCCACCGACCGGTTCCAGCAGGCGGTGTACTGGACCACGACCGCCCGCCGGTACATCCCGCCGGGGCTCCTTCCCCGCAAGCAGCCGGGCCCGAAGCGCGCCCGGATGGCGGGGACCACGGTCCGCTTTCCCGAGCTCGGCCGGCTCCCAACGTTCCTGCTGCGCCACGCCGACGCGAGCTTCTCGTTCGGAGGGGCCGACGCGCGGGCCAACGCCTTCAGCGGCATGATCGAAGGGGTCACCTCCGACCCGGCCCTCTACGGCAAGCCCGCCACGTTCAAGGGCGGTGGTACGCTCACGGGCGGGACCGCGCTCACGCTCGGCGTGGCCGGGCTGCTGGACCACACCAGGGCCACGGCGTTCGACAGCGCGGCGGGGCAGGTGGCGGGGTTCGAGCTCCCCGGCTTCGCGCTCCCGGGCCTGCCGTTCTCCGCCCGCCCCGGCAAGGGCTCGGCGTCGTTCAGCTTCGCGCTGGCCGGCGACCAGCTCCGCGGACGCTGGACCGTCGAGGCGCCGTCGGTGCAGTGGGTGCCCGACTCCGCCCACGCGCAGACGCCGGTCGAGCAGGTGGTGGGGAAGGTGCTGCGGGGCGTCGGGACGCTCAGGCTGGACGCGAAGCTGGGTGGCACGCTGTCCGCGCCGACGCTCGAGCTCAGTTCCAACGTCGGCGACGCGGTCGCGAAGCAGGTCTCCCAGCTGGTCGGCGAGGCCGCGAAGGCCGCCGAGGCGCGGGCCCGGGCGGAAGTGGACAAGCAGGTCGGGCCGAAGATCGCGGAGGCGAAGGCCCGGGTGGCCGACGTTCAGGCCAAGGCGCAGCAGCAGGTGGCCGACGCCAAGGCGGCGCTCGAGGCCCAACGGAAGCAGCTCGAAAGCCGGGTGCAGGACCTCACGCGCGGGGCCCTGCCCGGCGGCATCAAGTTCTGACCGTTCCCATTCCCAGGTAAGGATCGCCCCATGCTGCTGGCCCTGCTCGCCGCGGCGGCGCTCTCCGCGCCCCCGGCCCGTCATTACGACATCCGCTACACGTTCCAGTCGCTCGACCCGGCCTCCCACCTGGGCGACGTGTCGGTGACGGTGACCCGGCGCGACGCCGACGTGATCCAATTCCAGCTCCCCACCTGGTACCCGGGCCGCTACGCGATCTACAACTTCGCCGCGAACGTCCAGGAGGTCTCGGCCACCTGCGGGCGGATGCCGGTGCCCGCGCCCAAGTCGGACAAGACGACGTGGGTGGTGCAATGCCAGCGATCGCTGCCGGTCACGTTCCACTACCGCGTCTGGTGGGACGACCTCAACGGGTCGATGTCGCAGATCGACAGCACGCACATCAACCTGAATCCCGGCAACACGTTCGTGTACGTGGTGGGCCACAAGCCCGACCCGGTCACGGTGACCTACGCCGGCCCCCCGGGGTGGCGGATCATCAACGGCCAGCCGGGGATGGGGCCGACCTACCATTTCCCCAACTACGACATCTTCATCGACAACCCGACCGAGATCTCGGACCGGTTCACGGTGGACAGCTTCGTGGTGGGGAAGGTGACCTACCGGCTGATGCTCCACACCGACCGGGATCCCGGCCCCGCTCGGCAGCGCCTGGTGAGCGACGTGCAGAAGATCGTGACCGCCGAGGTGGGCCTCTGGGGCGACCCGCCGATCCCGCAGTACACCTTCATGGTGCACTTCCTCCCGGGCGAGGGCGGCGACGGGATGGAGCACACCACGTCCACCCACGTGAGCAGCCCCGTCTCGCTCGCGGCCCTCACCGACACCAACCGGTACCTCAACACCCTGGGCACGTTCGCCCACGAGTTCTTCCATACCTGGAACATGAAGCGGCTCCGGGCACGGGAGCTTGGGCCGTGGGACTACACTCGCGAGAACATCACGCAGACCCTCTGGATCGGCGAGGGGATCACCAACTATTACGGCGTGCGGTCGATGCTGCGGAGCGGCGTCTGGGACACCACCCGCTACCTGAACCGGGTGGCCGCGGCGGTCACCCAGCTGCAGTCGTCGCCCGGGCACACGCTGATGTCGGCGGAGCAGAGCTCGCAATCGGCGTGGTTCTTCGACGCGGTGCCGCTCCGGCAGAAGACCAACCTCAAGAACACGGCCATCTCCTACTACAACAAGGGCGAGCTGCTCGGCTGGCTCCTCGACCTCGACATCCGGGCGCGCACCCACGGCCGGAAGTCGCTCGACGACGTGATGCGGCTGATGTGGCAGCGCTTCTGGCTCGGCAAGAGCGACAGCTACTACCTGCAGGGCCACGGCTACGAGGACGCCGACTTCCTCCGGGCGGTGGACGACGTGAGCGGCGCCGACTACGCCGACTTCTTCCGCCGGTACGTCTCGGGCGTCGAGGAGCTCCCCTACGACTCCATCCTCGGCAAGGTCGGTCTCCGGCTGACCCAGGCCGACGGCAAGTACGCGCTCGCGCTCGACCCGGCGGCGCCGGGAGCCGCCCTGGGCCGGGCGTGGCTCGACGGGAAGTGAACCGCGGCGCCCCCGGGGCTCGCGCGGGGCCCCGGGGACGGTAGATTGACCCGATCCATTCCAACGGGATCCGACGTGACGCTCTGTATCGGGGTGCCGCGGGAGACGACGCCGGGGGAGCGCCGGGTGGCGCTCATCCCCGAGTCGGTCGGCCGCCTGGTCAAGGCGGGCGTCGCCGTCCGCGTGGAGCGTGGCGCCGGCGCCTCAGCCGGCTTCCCCGATCCGCTCTATGAGGCGGCCGGCGCGACGCTGGGCGCCGCGGCCGACGTGCTCGGCGCGGCCGACCTCGTGCTCAAGGTGCGCGCGCCCTCAGAGGCCGAGGTGGCGCTCCTCCGTGCCGGCGCGCGGCTCGTCTCGTATCTCTCGCCCCACACCCACGCCGCGGCGATCGCGCAGCTGGAGGCGCGCGGGGTCGAGGCGTTCGCGGTGGAGCTGGTGCCGCGGACGACCATCGCGCAGTCGCTCGACGTGCTTTCCTCCCAGGCCACGCTGGCCGGTTACAAGGCCGTGCTGCTCGGCGCAGCCGAGCTCCCGCGGATCCTGCCGATGCTGACCACCGCGGCCGGGACGCTCGCGCCGGCGCGGGCGTTCATCATCGGCGCCGGGGTGGCCGGACTGCAGGCCATCGCGACCGCGCGCCGCCTGGGCGCGCTGGTGTCGGGGTTCGACGTGCGGGCCGCGGCGCGGGAGCAGATCGAGAGCCTTGGGGCCAAGGCGGTGGGGAAGGAGCTCGAGAGCGCCGAGGGGACCGGAGGCTACGCCCGCGAGACCACCGGCGACGAACAGACCCGGGTGGCCGCGCTCCTGACGCAGCACCTCAAGGAGCAGGACCTGGTGCTCACCACCGCGCAGATCCCCGGGCGCCCCGCGCCGAGGCTCATCAGCGCGGAGATGGTGCGCCAGATGCGGCCGGGTTCGGTGATCGTGGACCTCGCCGCCGAGACCGGGGGCAATTGCGAGCTCACCCGGGCCGGCGAACGGGTCGAGGCCGACGGAGTCGTCATCCTCGGGCCGGTCAACCTCCCCGCGACCGTGCCGCTCCACGCCAGCCAGATGCTGAGCCGCAACCTGATGGCCTTCGTCCAGCGCGTCGTCAAGGATGGCGCCCTCGCCATCGACCCGGCCGACGAAGTCGTCACCCCGATGCGCGTGACCCGCGCGAGGTAGCCCATGCCACCGACGGGCGTCATCGAGCTGTATGTGTTCATCCTGGCGGCCTTCGTGGGCTACCAGGTCATCACCCGGGTGCCGCCGCTGCTCCACACCCCGCTGATGAGCGCCACCAACGCCATCTCGGGGATCTCGCTGGTGGGCTCCATCGTGGCGGCCGGGGCGGACCAGAACCACGTGAGCACCATCCTGGGCTTCGTGGCGGTGACCTCCGCCACCATCAACGTCGTGGGCGGATTCCTGATCACCGACCGGATGCTCAGGATGTTCAAGCGGCACGACACGCCCGGGGGGCCGAAGGCCGGATGACGCCGCGCGAGCTGTTCGTCCAGGTCACCTACCTCACGGCCTCGGTGCTGTTCATCCTGGGCCTCCGGTCGCTCACGCGCCCGGAGCACGCCCGGCGCGGGATGAACCAGGCGGCGCTCGGGATGCTGCTCGCCATCTGCGGCACCCTGGCGCACCACGAGATCGTCCGGTACGACTGGATCATCGCCGGGCTGGCCCTCGGCACGGTGCTGGGCTACCCCCTCGGCGTCTACGTGCCGATGACGGCGATGCCGCAGCGGATCGCGATCTCGCACCTGTTCGGCGCGCTGGCCGCCACGCTGGTCGGCGTGGCCGAGTACTACACCCTGATGCGCGGCCCCGGCGTGGGGCACGCCGAGATGGCGGCGCTCGGCTTCGAGGTGCTCTTCGGCAGCCTGACCATCACGGGCAGCTTCATGGCGTTCGGGAAGCTGCAGGAGATCCTGCCAGGGCGGCCGATCACCTACCGGGGGCAGAACGCCGTCAACCTGACGCTCTTCGCCGTGGCGTTCGGGCTCTTCGTGTACCTCATCTTCGTTCCCGGCACCCAGGCCGCCTTCTACACGATGCTGGGGATCGCCTTCTGCCTTGGCGTGTTCATGGTGATGCCGATCGGTGGGGCGGACATGCCGGTGGTGATCTCGCTGCTCAACTCGTACGCCGGGCTCGCGTCGTCGGCCACCGGCTTCGCGATCGGGAACAACGTCCTGATCATCGCCGGGGCGCTCGACGGCGCGAGCGGCTTCCTGCTCTCGATCCTGATGTCGAAGGCGATGAACCGGAGCTTCGCGAACGTGCTCTTCGGCGCGTTCGGCACGGCGCCCGGCGGCGAGCGGAAGTCGGCCGCGGTGCTCGCCGTGCAGGCGATCGCCCCGGAGGACGTGGCGCTCGTGCTGGGGTACGCCGGCCTCGTGATCGTGGTCCCCGGGTACGGGATGGCCGTGGCCCAGGCCCAGCACGCCGTGCGTGAGCTGGCCGAGCAGATCGAGAAGCGGGGCGGGGAGGTGAAGTACGCCATCCATCCGGTCGCGGGGCGGATGCCGGGGCACATGAACGTGCTCCTGGCCGAGGCCAACATCCCGTACGACCGGCTGTATGACATGGAGGAGATCAACAACCAGTTCGAGCAGGCCGACGTGGCGCTCGTGATCGGCGCCAACGACGTGGTCAACCCCGCCGCGCGGAACGACCGGAGCAGCCCCATCTACGGCATGCCCATTCTCAACGCCGACCGGGCCCAGCGCGTCATCGTCCTGAAGCGCTCGATGAACCCGGGTTTTGCGGGGATCGAGAACGAGCTGTTCTACGACCCCCGGACCTCGATGCTCTTCGGCGACGCCAAGGCCTCACTCACGCGGCTCGTCACCGAGATCAAGAACCTCTGACCCCCATCCACGGAGCCCGTATGTCCCGCCTGTTGCTGTCCCTGACGCTGAGCGCGGCCCTGGCCGCACCGGCGGCCGCCCAGAGCCCCTGCGGAGCCAACGGGCCGCACCTGCCCGCTTCCGGAGGCTGGTCGCAGTATCAGACCGCTCAGGGCACGTTGAAGATGGCCTACCTCGGTCACGAGACCGCCGGGGACCGGATCGAGATGCAGATGAGCGGGGAGCGCGGCAACATGATCATGCAGGTGGTCGTGGACGGCTTCCCCTACGATTCGAAGGACATCCACGAGGCCGTGATCAAGTTCGGCGACCAGCCCGCCATGAAAGCCCCCCAGATGATGCTCGAGCGGATGGGCAGCAACAGCGCGATGACCAAGGACATGTGCGCCGACCTGACCAAAGTCGGCGAGGAGACTGTCACGGTCCCTGCCGGCACGTTCAAGACCACGCATTACCACTTCAAGAGCGACCGGAACGTCAACGGGATGCAGATCAGCAGCGAGGGGGACGTGTGGGTGAGCGCGGGCGTCCCATTCGGCCTGGTCAAGGAGCAGGGCAAGACCTCGGGGATGCGCGGTGACCGCGAAACGTCGATGGTCCTGGTGGCCACGGGGACTGGTGCGAAGAGCTCCATCACCGAAACGCCCCGGGAGATGGGGCCGGGGATGATGATGGGGCCGCCGCGCGGGGGACGGAGCAACTGACCTGACTGCCGCCAGCCTGTACGCCCGCCGCCCCCGGGACCCCGTCCCGGGGGCGGTCGGTCTTAGGAGGGTGGGAACGTTCCACCCCCCTCAGGCGTCTTAGGAGGTGTAGGGTGCAAGGGCCGGGCGGTGGACCGTCCTTAGAGCGGCCAGCAGCAACAAGATAGGGCGTGAATGTCTCACTTTGGAACAAGTGGTCGCTTGCCGCAGTCTGCCAGAATGGGGGGCGCTGGCCGCGTCCCGCCAACGTCAACAGCCAGTTAGAGTTAGCTAAGCTGTTGATTTTAGAAGGTTTAACAGCTATATTGCGCGACTAATTTTTGGACGGCCGCCCGAATGGCCGACTGCCAATGGGCGCCTGCTGAAGTCAGGAGGTAATCGTGGCAACGAAGGCTCGCTCCAAGCGGCGCGCGCTCCGACCCGCGCAGATCGCTCGAGCGGTGGACGAGGGCCGGGAGTCCCTGGACCTCTATCTCGATGAGATCAGCCGGGTGCCGCTGCTCTCGCGCGACGAGGAGCTGGAGCTCGCGCGCAAGGCGTTCCGCGGCGACGTGAAGGCGCAGGAGAAGCTCGCGCGCCACAACGTCCGGTTCGTCGTGTCCGTGGCCAAGAAGTTCCAGAACCGCGGCGTGCCGCTCGTGGACCTCATCGGCGAGGGGAACCTCGGCCTGATGACGGCCGCCCGGAAGTTCGACCCGGACCGTGGCGTCAAGTTCATCTCCTACGCCGTCTGGTGGATCCGGCAGGCCGTGCAGGCGGCGATCGCCCGGCACGGGCGGCCGGTGCGCGTGCCGCTCAACCGCACCGCGGACCTGAGCCGGCTCGGCCGCACCACCACGCTCCTCAAGGAAAAGCTCGGCCGGATGCCGACCACCGAGGAGCTCGCCCGCGCCACCGGCCTGACCGTGGAAGCGGTCCGGTCGCTCTCGGCGCTCAACACCGAGGCGGTGCGGCTCGACCAGCCGACCCGCGACGGCGAGAACAGCGAGCGGATCGAGCGGTTCGCCGCCGAGCAGGAGGGGACCGACTCCTCCGCCATCGCCAACAGCCAGACCGCGGACATCGAGGCGGCGCTCGCCACGCTTCCGCCGCGCGACGCCAAGGTCCTGCGCCTCTATTTCGGCCTGGACGACGGCAACGCCCGCACCCTCGAGGAGATCGGCCGGATGATGGGCGTGACGCGCGAGCGGATCCGCCAGCTCCGCGACCGCGCCCTGACCCGCCTCCGCGAAGGCGAGACGGGCGACCGGCTCAGGGACCTGGTGGCCTAGCCCGCCGCTCGGTCAGACGCGAAAACGGGGGGCCCGATCATCGGGCCCCCCGTTCGCGTTCGCCGGCTCGCCCGGCGCCCGCGCTACTTCTCGTTGAACACCCGCAGCACCCGCTGGAGGATCCCGCCGTGCTCGAGGTACTCGAGCTCGACGTGGCTGTTGAGCCGGGCGACGGCCTTGAAGGTGGTGGTCTTGCCGTCGTCGCCGCGGGCGGTGACGGTGACCTTCCCGCCCGGGGTGAGCCCCTTGAGGCCGGTGAGCGAGTAGGTCTCCCGGCCCGTGAGGCCGAGCGATTCGCGGGTGACGCCGGGCTCGTAGGTGAGGGGCAGGATGCCCATCCCCACCAGGTTGCTGCGGTGGATGCGCTCGAAGCTCTCCGCCAGCACCGCCTTCACGCCGAGCAGCATCGTGCCCTTGGCGGCCCAGTCGCGGCTGGAGCCGGTCCCGTACTCCTTGCCCGCGAGGATGAGGAGCGGGGTGCCCTCCCCGATGTACCGCATCGCGGTGTCGTAGATCGAGGCGACCTCGCCGTCGGGGAGGTGGACGGTCCAGTTCCCTTCCTTCTCGGGGGTGAGCGCGTTCTTGATGCGGGTGTTCCCGAACGTCCCGCGCATCATCACCTCGTGGTTGCCGCGCCGGGAGCCGAAGGTGTTCCAGTCCACCTGCTCCACGCCGTGCTCCTTGAGGTACTTCGCGGCGGGGCCGTTCTTCGGGATGGCGCCGGCCGGGGAGATGTGGTCGGTGGTCACCGAGTCGCCGAGCACGGCGAGGACCCGCGCGCCCGCGATGTCGGCGAGCGGCGTCGGCGTCGGGGCGAGCCCCTGGAAGAAGGGCGGCTCCTGCACGTAGGTGCTGGCCTGGTCCCAGGCGTAGCGGCTGCCGGCAGGCACGTCGAGGGCGCGCCACTGTTCGTCGCCGTCGAAGACGTGGCCGTATTCGTGGGTGAAGAGCCCCGGCTTGAGCGCCCGGGTCATCGCCTCGCCGATCTCCTGCGTGGTCGGCCAGACGTCCTTGAGGAAGACCGGCTCGCCCTTGTCGGAGATGCCGAGGGGCTCGGTGGCGAGGTCGGCGTCGACCCGGCCGAGGAGCGCGAAGGCCACCACGAGCATCG
>CAMLHU010000015.1 GCA_946479825.1 uncultured Gemmatimonadota bacterium | reverse complement strand
TGCTGCTCGACAAGACCGGCACGATCACGCTCGGCAACCGCCGCGCGGTGGCCTTCCTGCCCGCGCCGGGCGTCGCGGTCGAGCGCCTGGCCGACGCGGCACAGCTCGCCTCGCTCGCCGACGAGACCCCGGAAGGCCGCAGCATCGTGGTGCTCGCCAAGGAGCAGTTCGGCCTGCGGGAGCGCGACGTCCACGCGCTCGGCGCCACGTTCGTCCCGTTCACGGCCCAGACCCGGATGAGCGGCGTGGACCTCGACGGCCGCCGCGTCCGCAAGGGGGCCGCCGACGCGGTCGCCGCGTGGGTGGACGGGCTCGGCGGACGGATGCCGGCCGCCGTGGCCACGGTCGCCGACGAGGTGGCCCGGGGCGGCGGCACCCCGCTCCTCGTCGCCGACGGCGCCGAGGTGCTCGGCGCCATCCACCTCAAGGACGTCGTGAAGGGCGGGATCCGCGAGCGGTTCGCCGACCTCCGGCGGATGGGCATCCGCACGGTGATGGTCACCGGCGACAACCCGATGACCGCCGCGGCGATCGCGGCGGAGGCCGGGGTGGACGACTTCGTCGCCCAGGCCACCCCCGAGCAGAAGCTGGCCCTCATCCGGGAGTACCAGGCCGGCGGGCGGCTCGTGGCGATGACGGGCGACGGCACCAACGACGCCCCCGCCCTCGCCCAGGCCGACGTGGCGGTCGCGATGCACTCGGGGACCCAGGCCGCCAAGGAAGCCGGCAACCTGGTGGACCTCGACTCCGACCCCACGAAACTCATCGCCGTCGTCGAGACCGGCAAGCAGCTCCTGATGACCCGCGGGGCGCTCACCACGTTCAGCATCGCCAACGACGTCGCCAAGTACTTCGCGATCATCCCGGCGGCCTTCGCCGCGACCTACCCGGCCCTCGGGGCGCTCAACCTGATGCACCTCGCGTCACCCCGGAGCGCCATCCTGGCGGCCGTGATCTTCAACGCCCTGGTGATCGCGGGGCTGATCCCGCTGGCGCTGCGCGGCGTCCGGTACCACCCGCTCGGCGCCGCCGCCGTGCTGCGCCGGAACCTGCTGGTGTACGGCCTCGGCGGGCTCGTCGTGCCGTTCGTCGGCATCAAGCTCATCGACCTCATTCTCGTCGCCCTGCGACTGGCCTGAGAGGCTCGGATGCTCCGCCTGCTGCGCCCCGCCGTGGTCCTCCTCGCCGGCCTGACCGTGATCACGGGCCTGGCCTACCCCGCCGTCGTGACCGTCGCCGCCCGGGCGCTCTTCCCGGGGCGGGCCGCCGGCAGCTGGGTGACCCGCGGCGGCACCGTCGTCGGGTCGGCGCTCATCGGCCAGTCCTTCACCGATCCCGGCCATTTCTGGGGGCGGCCTTCGGCCACGTCGGGCGGGCCCTACAACGCCGGCGCCTCGGGCGGCAGCAACCTCGCCGCGTCGAACCCGGCGCTGACGGACTCCATCCTCGCGCGCGCCCGCCGGCTCCGGGAGGCGGACCCGGGGAACGACGCGCCGATCCCCGGCGACCTGCTGACCGCTTCGGCCAGCGGCCTCGACCCGGACATCTCGCCGGCGGCGGCCGAGTATCAGGCCGCGCGCGTGGCCCGGGTCCGCGGCCTCGCCCCGGAGGTCGTCCACGCCCTCGTGACCGCGGCGACCCGCGGGCGGACGTTGGGCCTCTTCGGCGAGCCGCGCGTCAACGTCCTGCTCCTCAACCTGGCCCTCGACAGCGCCGCCGCGGCGCACCACTGACGGGGATCCCGTGCGCGCCCTCGCCCTCGCCACCCTGCTCGCGGTCGCCGGCGCCGGCCCGGCCGCCGCCCAGGCCGACACCGCCGCGCCGGCGGCGCCGTTCGCCTTCGGGGACTTCACCTGGCTCAACGGCAACGGCCGCCAGAAGGCCCCGCTCCTCGACACCAGGTACTTCACCGGCGAGTTCCGGGTCGACGTCTCGTACATCTACGACTTCAACCAGCCAAGCGACCACACCCTGGTCGGTACGTCGGAGAGCGGCCGTACCAACGAGGTCCAGGTCCAGCAGCTGGGCATCGGCGGCGATTTCCACGCCGGGCACGCCCGCGGACGGCTGATGACGCAGTTCGGGATGTACTCGACGATGACGCCGCGCAACGACGCGAGCCCGGCCCGAGGTCAGTGGCAGCTCGCCGACGCCTACCGGTACCTCTCCGAGGCGTATGGGGGCTATCACTGGGACGCGATGCACGGCCTCAACCTCGACGCCGGCATCTTCATGTCATACGTCGGGCTGTTCAGCTACTACAACTTCGACAACTGGGCCTACCAGCCCTCGTACGTCTCGTCGAACACGCCGTGGTTCTTCAACGGGATCCGGCTCCAGCTCTTCCCGAGCGACAAGGTCAAGATCGAGCCGTGGCTGGTGAACGGGTGGCAGTCGTACGGGATGTACAACGAGGCCCCCGGCATCGGCGTCCAATTCCTCTGGCGTCCCAGCGCCCGGGTCTCCGTGCTGTCCAACAACTACTACGGGCACGACTGGCTCGGCCTCCCCGGGCGCCGCCGGGTCCACACGGACAACAGCGTCCAGGTGAAGTACTACGACCATCCGGACCGATTCCTGCACCGCGCGGCCTTCTCGATCACCGCGGACGCCGGGTGCGAGAGCGGCGCCGGCGTCTCGTGCGGCGGGGGGAGCGGCGGGCCCGCCCAGTACTTCCTCGGCGCGATGGCCTACAATCGCCTCTGGTTCGCCGCGGACCGGCTCGGGATCACCCTCGGCGGCGGCGCGATGACCAACCCGGGGCGCTACCTCGTCCTGCTGCCGCCGATCAACGGCGCCACCGCGGCCACGGGCTCGCCGTACTTCACCGAGAATCCCGGCGACGGGTTCTCGGGGTGGGACCTGTCGGCCACCCTCGACTACATGCCGGACGAGATCACCACCTTCCGCCTCGAGCTCGACCACCGCGCCGCCGACGTACCCTATTTCGCCGGGCCGGGCGGGGTGACCCCACCCGGAGGCAACACCGGCGACCCCGCCACGCCGGTGCCCGGCTTCACGCCCGACCTCCGGAAGACCGAGACCCGCCTCAACGCGGCCCTGCTGGTCCGCTTCTGACCCCCGCCCGCCGTTTCTTCCCGCGGGCGATAGTATTCCTCCCATGACCCCGACCGACGGCCGCCCCGACCCGGACGCCCTCCTCGCGCAGGTGCGCGAGGACGAGCGCCGGGCCGCGCGCGGGCGCCTCAAGGTCTTCCTCGGCGCGGCCCCGGGGGTCGGCAAGACCTACGCGATGCTGAGCGCCGCCCGCGCCCGGCGGGCCGACGGGGCCGACGTCGTGATCGGCGTGGTGGAGACCCACGGCCGCCCGGAGACGGCCCGCCTGACCGAAGGCCTCGAAGTGCTGCCGCGGCGGCGGTTCGACTACCGGGGGACCACACTCGAAGAGTTCGACCTCGACGCCGCGCTCGCCCGCCGCCCGGCGGTGATCGTGGTGGACGAGCTCGCCCACACCAACGCCCCCGGGGCGCGCCACGCCAAGCGATGGCAGGACGTGGACGAGCTGCTCGCCGCCGGCATCGACGTGCTGACGACGGTCAACGTCCAGCACGTCGAGAGCCTGAACGACGTCGTCGCCGCCATCACGGGCGTGACGGTGCGCGAGCGGATCCCCGACGCCGTGCTCGACCAGGCGGACGAGGTGGAGCTCGTCGACGTGACCCCCGACGTGCTGCGGCAGCGGCTGCGGGAGGGGAAGGTGTACCTCCCCGAGACCGCGGGGGCCGCGCTCGAGCGGTATTTCCGCGAGGGCAACCTCATCGCGCTCCGCGAGATCGCCCTCCGGCGCACGGCGGAGCGGGTGGACGCCCAGATGCGCGGCTACCGGCGCGCCCGCGGCATCGAGGCGATCTGGCCGGCCGGCGACCGGGTGCTGGTCTGCGTCGGCGCCAACCCCGCCTCGGCCCGCCTGATCCGGTCGGCCCGCCGGATGGCGGCCGCCGCGGGCGCCAGCTGGATCGCCGCCTACGTCGAGTCGCCGGCGCACGAGCGGCTCTCCCCGGACGACCGGGCGGCGCTGTCGGCCAACCTGGCGCTGGCCGAGGCGCTCGGCGCCGAGGTGGTGACGCTGACCGGGGTGCGGCCGAGCGAGGAGCTGCTCCGCTACGCCCGCCGCCAGAACGTGACGCGCCTCGTCGTCGGGAAGCCGACGCATTCGCGGTGGCGCGACCGGTTCCGCGGCTCGCTGCTCGACGAGCTGGTCCGCGGCAGCGGCGATATCGACGTCCACGTCATCACCGGCGAACCCGAAGGGGAACGCGTGCGCGCCGCGGCGGCGCCAGGGACCCGGCCCAGGCCGGCCGAGTTCGCCGCGGCGTTCGGGTGGGTGGCAGCGGCCACCGCGCTGGGGCTGGCGTTGCGGAGCGAACTCAAGATCATCGACCTCGCGATGCTGTACCTGCTCGCGGTGGTCGTGGTGTCGGCCCGCCACGCCCGCGGCCCCGCGGTCGCGGCCTCGCTCTTCAGTATCGCCCTGTTCGACTTCTGCTTCGTCCCGCCGTACTACACCTTCTCTGTCGCCGACGGCGGCTACACCCTCACGTTCGCCGTGATGCTGCTGATCGCGCTTGCGATGGGCCGCCTGACCAGCCGGATCCGGGCCCAGGCCATCGCCGCGGGCCGCCGGGAGGAACACACCGCCGCCCTCTACGCCCTGAGCCGCGACCTCGCCGCGGCGACCGACGACGCGGCGCTCGCCGCCGTCATCGCCGCGCGGGCGCGGGAGACGTTCGCCGCGAACGCGCTCGTGCTCGTCCCCGACCCCGACCGGGGCCTCCGCTGGCCGGGCGAGGCGCCCGACCCGCCCGAAGTCGCGGCCAAGGAAGTCGAGGTGGCCCGCTGGACCTTCGAACATGGGCGTGAGGCGGGGCTCGGCACCGACACGCTGCCGGCCGCACGCCACCTGTTCGTGCCGCTGGCCACGTCGGACCGCGTGGCCGGCGTCCTCGCCCTCAGCGGCCCGGACGCCGAGCGCCTGCGGGACCCCGAACAGCGGCGCTTCCTCGACGCCTTCGCCCGCCAGGCCGGCCTCGGCCTTGAGCGGGCCCGCCTCGCGGAGGTCGGACGCCGGAG
Organism: uncultured Gemmatimonadota bacterium; assembly: GCA_946479825.1. The sequence goes on along the minus strand of CAMLHU010000015.1, from coordinate 10,652 downwards.
CCAGATGGAGACCGAGGCGGAGCGCCTGCGCACGTCGTTGCTGAGCTCGCTTTCGCACGACCTCCGGACCCCGCTCGGCGCCATCGAGGGCGCCGCCACGACGCTCCTCCGCGACGACGTCGCCGCGTCGCCCGGCACCCGCCGCGACCTGGCCCAGACCATCGTCGAGGAGTCCCGACGCATGACCCGCCTGGTCGGCAACCTGCTCAACATGATCCGGGTGGAGACCGGGGCGCTCCAGGCCGAGAAGGAGTGGCAGCCGCTCGAGGAGGTCGTCGGGGTGGCGCTGATCCGCCTGGCCGACAAGCTGCACGACCACCCCGTTGACACCGACATCCCCCCCGACCTGCCCCTTGTGCCGATCGACGGCCTGCTGATCGAACAGGTGCTGGTCAACCTGCTTGAGAACGCCGCCAAGCACACCCCTCCGGGCACGCCGGTGACCATCGCCGCACGCGCCGAGGGCGGCCACGTGCTCCTGACCGTGGCCGACCGGGGACCGGGGATCCCTCCCGGAGAGGAAGAGCGGATCTTCGACAAGTTCCATCGGGTGCCGTCCGCCTCCGCCGCCGGCGGGATCGGCCTGGGCCTCGCGATCTGCCGCGGGATCGTGGCGGCCCACGGCGGCCGGATCCGGGCTGAGCCCCGCCCCGGCGGCGGGACCGTGATGGCGATCCGCCTCCCCCTCGGCGGCCCGCCGCCCGAACCCCCGCCGGAGGCGGACCAGTGACCGGCCCGCGCCCGCTCATCCTCGTGGTCGAGGACGAGCCCCAGATGCGCCGGTTCCTGCGCAACGCCCTCGGCGCCTCGGCCTACGACCTGATCGAGGTCGGCACCGCGCGGGAGGGGCTCGCCCACGCCGCCGCGCGGCAACCCGACCTGATCCTCCTCGACCTCGGCCTGCCCGACGGGGATGGTGTGGACGTCACCCGCCAGATCCGCGAGTGGAGCCGCCTGCCGATCATCGTGATCTCGGCCCGGGGCCAGGAGGCCGACAAGGTCGCCGCGCTCGACGCCGGCGCCGACGACTACCTCACCAAGCCCTTCGGTGTGGACGAGCTGCTGGCCCGGATGCGGGTCGCGTTGCGGCACGCCCGCACCGCCGCAGGCGCCGACGAGCCGGTGGTGACGGCCGGGCCCCTCCGGGTGGACCTCGCCGCCCGACGGGTGACGATCGCCGACCGGGAAGTGCGGCTCACCCGGACCGAGTACAAGCTGCTCGCCACGCTGGCCCGCCACGCCGGCAAGGTCCTCACCCATCGGCAACTGCTCGCCGAGGTCTGGGGCACGAACGCCATCGCCCACACCCACTACCTGCGGGTGTACATGGCGCAGCTGCGCCACAAGATCGAGGCCGACCCCGCCCGCCCCGAACTCCTGCGGACCGAGCCGGGCGTCGGATACCGCCTGCACAGCGAGACCTGACCCTCCAAGCGTCCTTCGCCCGCGATTCATACCGTCATCACCCCATACAGGCGACCTTGCATCTGCCGCCGCCTGGCGCGGCACGCTCCATCCCGGAGGCCGTATGCGAGTCGCCGACCTGATGCGCCCGAATGTCGTCACCATCCGCCGCGACGCGACCGTGACGGAGGCCGTCACGCTCCTCGCCGACCAGCACATCTCGGCGCTGGCCGTCGTGGACGAACACGGCCGGATGATCGGGGTGCTGTCCGTGACCGACCTGCTCCGGGCCGAGGCCGAGGTCGAGGAGGATCGCGGCCGGACCACGCTGTTCGAGGACACCCGCATCGACGAGCTGATGAGCCCCCGGCCGATCACCATCGAGCCCGACGCCCCGGTGCGCGAGGCCGCACGCCAGATGCTCTACGCGGAGGTGCACCGCATCTTCGTCGAGGCGGACGGCGAGCTGGTCGGGGTGATCTCCCAGACCGACCTGGTTCGCGCCGTGGCGCAGGGAGCCGTGTAGCTGGTTCAGCCCTTCCTGCACGTTGATTCAGGAATCCCTCATAATCGAAGGGCGATCCTTGAAGCGTGAGGATCGCCCTTCGCGCAGCATTCGTCGCCCTCGCGCTCGGCCGCGGCCCGACCTACGGTCAGAGCCCCGCCGGTCCCGTGGTGCGGATCAACGTGCCCGCATACCAGCTCGAGCTGTGGGACAGCGGCCGGGTGGTGCGCCGCGCCTGGCTTGCGGTCGGTGACCCGGCCTACCCGACCCCGATCGGGCGGTTCGCCATCCGCCGGATCATCTGGGACCCGAAGTGGATCCCCCCGGCCGACGAGCCGTGGGCGGCCGGCGACTCGGCGATGGGCCCCGGTCGCACCAACCCGATGGGCCGGGTCAAGCTCGAACTCGGCGGCGGCTACTACCTCCACGGCACGCCCGACCCGGCGTCGGTGGGCGGACCGACATCCCACGGCTGCGTCCGGCTCCGCAATCGCGATGCGATCGCGATCGCGCTGTACCTTGAGCGGGCGACCGCCACGGTCCACCCGCCTCCGCGACCCGACACGCTGGCGCCCCGCCCCGTGCAGCTGCAGCGGAGGATCCCGGTGGTGATCCGCTACGACCTGGTGGAATGGCGCCGCGGGCGCCTGCTGGTGCATCCCGACGTGTACGGACGGCGGACCCCGGCCACCGACAGCGCGGCCGCCACCCGGATCGCCCCGCGCGGCAGCGCCACGTACCCGGCGGCGCTCTCGGTCGTGCGCGCACTGCTCGACTCCGCGCGCACCCACACCCTGTCCCGCACCCGGTCGCAGCTCGACCGGGCGATGCGGGCCTCCCTCACCGACCTCTGACCGGAACGGTCCCGATGCGACGCATACTCGTCCCACTCGATGGCGGCACCTTCGCCGAGCAGGCGCTCGCCGCCGGCGTGGCCCTCGCAAAGCAGCACAAGGCCCGGCTGGACCTCGTGCTCGTCCACGCACCGGTGCCGACCTTCGCACCGGAAGAGCCGATGGAGCGGGTCGCGGCGATGCACGCGGCCGCGCGGGTGGAACTCGCCCGCTACGTCACCGAACTCGCCAAGCGGACCGCCCGGGAGCAGGGCATCTCGGCCGAGGGGGCGGTGCTCGACGGCGAACCCGCCGAGGAGCTCAACCGATTCGCGACCACTCAGCACGTGGACCTTGTGGTGATGTGCACCCACGGGCGGGGCGCGGTGTCGCGGTTCTGGCTCGGGAGCGTGGCCGACCGGCTGCTCCGGACCTTCCGCGGCCGCATCCTCTTCCTGCGGCCTGCCACCGCGGGCGCCGCGGTCGAGGTGCCGTTCCGGACCGCGTTCGTCGCGCTCGACGGGCACCGCCTGGCCGAGGCCGCGATCGAGCCGGCCCGCGAGCTCACGGCCGCGAACGGGACCGTGGTCCTCGGCCGCTGCGTCGAGCCGCCGGTGGCGACGCCGCTCGCGTTCGAGATGCCGGTGCTGCCGCCCGCGGTGTCGCTCACGGAACTTCGCGAGGCGGCGGGCCGGTACCTGCAGCTGCGGGAGAAGGAACTCGCGGGCCGGGGCGTCACGGCGCGCCACGCGCTCGGCGAGGCGACCAATCCGGCGGAGTGGATCATCGAGCGCGCCAAGGCGGAGGGGGCGACGCTCATCGCGCTCAGCACCCACGGCCGCGGCGGGCTCGAGCGGGTGATGCTCGGCAGCGTGGCCGACAAGGTGATCCGTGCCGCCACGGTGCCGGTGCTCGTCTGCCACCCGGCCGCACCGGCGCTATAGCTCGCCCGGGAAGAACCGGCGGGCCCAGAGCGCCACGTACACGAGCGCGAGGAGCACCGGCACCTCGACCAGGGGCCCGACGGCGGCGGCCAGCGCCTGCCCGGAGCCGATCCCGAAGGTCGCGACCGCGACCGCGATGGCGAGCTCGAAGTTGTTCCCCGCCGCCGTGAACGCGAGGGAGGCGGTCTCGGCGTACGCGAAGCCGAGCCGCCGGGCCACGAGGAAGCCCGCGCCGAACATCAGCACGAAGTAGGCGAGCAACGGCGCGGCCACGCGCACCACCTCGAACGGGTGGGCCAGGATCTGCTCCCCCTGCATCGCGAACATCAGGACGATGGTGTACAGGAGCCCGACCAGCGCGGTCGGCCCGATCCTCCGCAGGAAGACTCCCTCATACCACGCCTCGCCCCGCCGACGCACCAGTGATCGCCGGGTCCACCACCCGGCCGCGAGCGGCACGCCCAGGAACACCAGGACGCTGCGGGCGATGGCCCACATCGTGACGTGCAGTCCGTATCCGCCGACCCCGAACCAGCCGGGGACCGCCACCAGGAAGAACCAGCCATAGAACGAATACGTAAGCACCTGGAACACGGAATTGAGCGCCACCAGGACGGCCGCCAGCTCCGCCGACCCGCAGGCCAGGTCGTTCCAGATCAGCACCATCGCGATGCACCGCGCCAGACCCACCAGGACGACGCCGTCCCGATAGACCGGCAAGTCCGGCAGCAGGAGCCAGGCAAGCCCGAACATCAGCAGCGGGCCGACCACCCAATTGAGCACAAGGGACGTGCCGACCAGACGCGGGTCGCGCAGGTGCACGCCGAGCGTGCCGTACCGCACCTTCGCGAGCACCGGATACATCATCCAGAGGAGGCCCACGGCGATCGGCACCGACACCCCGGCCACCTCGAACCGACCGAGGAGCGCCCCCAAGCCGGGAAACGCCCGCCCGAGGAGCACGCCGAGCGCCATCGCGGCGAGGATCCAGACCGGGAGGAGCCGGTCGAGTGCCGAAAGGCGGCGAGCGACGGGAAGCGTGGCCGCGGTCACCGGGCCGCCTCCGGATCGAGCCGGCGGCCACCGCTCCGGAGATACTCCGCGAATTCGACCGGAAGCCCGCTTCGGCAAATGGCCTCGGCCGCCGAAGCGACGTCGTAGCCCACACGGCGGAAGTCGACGGTCGCCGTTCCGTCGCGCGCCGTCACCACGACATAGCCGGCGCGCGGATCGCCGTCCTTCGGGCGCCCGACGCTGCCCGCGTTCACCAGGTGGACACCGTCCACGGTCCGGTGCCACGGCAGGTGCGTATGCCCGAAGGCCAGGACATCGCCCGCGGCGAGCCCCGCATGCGCGATCATCTTCCGGGCGAATTCGTCGTCCCGGTCCGCGGTCCAGTAGAGCGTGTTGAGGGTCGGGGTCCCGTGGACCAGCATCAGGCGCGGCCCGCCCTGATGTCCGCCGTTCGGCCGGAGGGTGATCGAGAACGGAAGCGCGGCGAGCGCGGTCCGGGTCGTGGCGCTCACCCGCTCGCGGGTCCACGCATAGCTCCGGTGCGAGAGCTCCTCCTGGCGCGGATCCTCGTACCGGCATCCGCAGTGCTTGTGGCCGGCGCCGATGGTCGAGTCGTAGTTGCCCGCCACGCCCGGGATCCCCTCCCGCCGAAGACGATCCACCACCTCGTCCGGCCAGGGGGCGTACCCGACCAGGTCGCCCAGGTGGTATACCGCGTCCGCCGCCCCGCTGGCCTGGATGTCGGCCAGCACAGCGTCGAGCGCCGGAAGGTTGGCGTGGATGTCAGAGATGAGGGCGTAGCGCATCAGGGCATCATCGGGTCGATCGCGCGGACCATCACCACCGCCGAGCCGGGACAGGCGTGCGCCACCTCGTCCGTGTCGCGGAGCAGCACCGGGATCGCCTCACGGGTGGTCCGCGCGAACCCGAACCGCGGGAAGTACCGCTCGGCGGTCGTCGTGAGCAGGCAGAGCGCGTCCAACTCACGGCGCTTGGCTTCGTCGAGGATCGTCGCCACCAGCCGGGCGCCGAGGCCTTCGCCCCGCCGGTCGGCGGCCACCGCCGCCGAGCGGAGCAGCCCGGACCGGCCGCGGACCTCGAGCCCGATCACCCCGATCACGTCCCCGCCGTCCGCGGCCACGAAGAGCGCGACGGATCCCTCCCGAATGCCGACCGTCGGCAGGTGGTCAGCGCGAAGCAAGCGTTCGATCGCCGGAATGTCGGCCAGGCCGGCGGGGCGAATGTCCATCGGGGATCGACCTCCGTCAGGCGCAGCACTCGGGGCCGCAGCAGCGGGAGGCAGCCGCCGGCTTGGTGGCACGGATGAACGCCCCCATGACCCGGCCGCTGACTTCGCGGGCCAGCACTTCGGAGTCGAAGCCCGCCGGCTCCAGGAAGGCCTTCGCGTCGTCGAAGGCATAGACGCGGGTCGGCTCGATCGATGCGTCCGTGAATCCGGCCTCGGCCAGCAGCCGGAGAAACTCGTCTTCTTCGAGCGCCCCCGCCACGCAGCCGACCCAGAGTTCCAGGCTCGAGCGTACCGGCGCCGGCACCTCGCCGCGGATGACGACGTCTGAGACGGCGAATCGGCCGCCGGGACGGAGCACGCGGAACGCCTCGCGCAGGACCGTTCGCTTGTCGGCGCTCAGGTTGATCACGCAGTTGGAAATGATCACGTCCACCGAGGCGTCGGGCAGCGGGATATGCTCGATGTCGCCCTTGAGGAATTCGACGTTGGTGGCGCTGGCCCGCGCCTGATTGGCGCGCGCCAGGGCCAGCATCTCGTCGGTCATGTCGAGTCCGTACGCCTTGCCGGTCGGTCCGACCCGCCGCGCGCTCAGCAGGACGTCGATCCCGCCGCCGGACCCGAGGTCGAGCACCACTTCACCCGGATGCAGCTCGGCGAGCGCCGTGGGATTGCCGCACCCGAGGCTCGCGAGCACCGCCTCGGCCGGCAGGCCGGCGGTCTGTTCCAGCGCATAGAGGTCCTGGGTGATCGGGTCGGGGCCGCACCCGGCGCCGGCCCCGCAACAGCTGTTGCCGGCTCCCTCGACCACGCGGAGGGCCGCCGCGCCGTACTTCTCGCGCACCGTCGCCTTGAGCTCCTTCGGATCCATTGCCCACCAACTTTCATTGATATGTTCGGACTGGGTCGGTCCCGGCCGGGGCCGGGGCTGGTCAGCAGCATTTACGCGCGACGGTCGGCCACTCGCCCAGGGTCACGCCCGCGTCCGCGAGGACGTCGTGATTGAGGCTGTAGTACATCCACCGGCCCTCGCGCCGGTCGGTGACGAGGCCGGCGTCCTTGAGCACCTTCAGGTGGAACGAGAGGCGCGACTGGGCGGCGTCGAGCTCGTCGGTGAGCTCGCACACACAGCGCTCGCCGCGGGTGAGCCGGGCCAGGATGCCGAGCCGGGTCTCGTCGGAGAGGGCGTGGAAGATCCGCGCCAGGCGCGGAAGCGAAGGGGTGGCGGTGGCCGGCATGGGGAAACATCATAACAATAATTATTGATATGTCAACCCGGAACGCCGAACGGGGACCCGTCGGGTCCCCGTTCGCGCTGCCCCGGCGCCGGACGTCAGGGCACACTCACCACGGTGGCCGACACGTTCGCCGTGGCCCCCGAGTTGAGCGTCACCGGCACCGGTCCCGCGGGATCGGTGGTGAACGCCACGGAATCGGCGTTGCTGAAGGCGACCGCGTAGCTCCCCGGCAGCAGATAGGGGAACGAGGCCGTATACACGCCATCGCTGTCAGGATCCGTGAGCGGCTCGGTCGTCCCGTCCACCGTGGCGCTGAAGTCGGCCAGGGTGAGCTGGTGCGCGTTCACGACCGGCAGCGTGACGCCCGTGCCGAGCCGGAGTGCCACATTGATCCCGCCGGTCGCCTCGAGCTCGCCGCCCTTGATGACCGGGTGCATCACCCAGCGGCCGCTCCCGCCGGCCTCCTGGCCGAAGCTCTGGGCGACGTTGAAGTCCACCAGGATGATCTTCTGGCCGCCGTCGACGTGGAGCGCCGAGCCGGGCAGCGTCACCTTGAGGCCCGACGTCGCGTAGCTCGGCATCTGGAGCTGCCCGGTGACCGTCGCGCCCGCCGGCAGGCCCGGATAGTCCGGCGACGAGGCGTAGATGCTCGTGGTGCCGTCGCCGTTGTCCACCTCGACGTACGCGCCGGAGATCACGAACCGGAGCTGGGCGTAGTCGCCGCCGGGCACGACCACGTCCTTGACCAGCTCGGTGGTGGAGTCGGCGAGCGTGAGCAGGTCGGTGGTAAAGGCGGAATCGCGCAGGACCACCTGCCCCGACGCGCTGTCCGCGGCCGACCCCTGGAGATAGATCCTGGAGATCGTGACCACCGCCGCCTTGACGTTCCCGGGGGCATCGGTCAGCATCATCGTCATCGTGCCGGCATTGGGGGCACGTTCGGAGCACCCGGCGAACGGCAGGGCCAGCGCCAGCGCGGCGGCCAGGGTGCGGAATCGCGTGAAGCGCATCACCATATCCTCCTTGCCATCGGTTGCGTCCAGGCCGGATCGGCTCCGGCCCCACGCGGGTAGAGACCTCCGATGGCCGGGCGGGGTCACCTGGTGACGCAAGCCACCATCCAGGGGTCGAATGGGAGTGACGGACGCCACCGACGCCGAGCTCGTTGCGGCCACCCTGCAGGGCGATGAAGACGCGTTCACCACGCTGATCCGACGGCATCGCGACCGGCTGGCCCGATACGCCGCCCGCATGCTCGGAGACCTGCACGACGCCGAGGAGGCGGTCCAGGACGCGCTCATCCGGGCGCATCGCGCCCTCGCCCGGTGCGAGGACCCCGCGAAGTTCGGGGCGTGGCTCTTCCAGATCCTCGTCAATCGGTGCCGGACCCGGGGCGGCCGGCGACGACGATACGAGCAGACCTTCGTGCTCGGCGAGCACCTGCCCGAACCCGGCGTGGACCATCCGGCCGAGCGGGCGGCGTGGCGGGAAGAGATCCAGCGGGCGCTGGCACGGCTCGGAGCCGACCAACGGGAGGCGTTCCTCCTCAAGCACGTCGAGGAACTGAGCTACGAGGAAATGACCGCCGTGACCGGGGCGAGTGTCCCGGCGCTCAAGATGCGGGTCAAGCGGGCGTGCGAGCGGATGCGGGAGTTCCTGACGGAGGCCCACGATGGATGACCAGGACCTGGACCCGACGCTGCGGCGGGCGGTCGAGGAGCTGCGCCGACCGGTGCGCTTCGACCCGGGTTTCGACGCGCGGGTGCTCGCCGGGATCCGGCGGCCGGCGCGCCCTGCCCTGCTCGACTGGCTGCTGCGGCCCCGGCTGTCGCCGCTCGGCGGTCTCATCCTGGCCGGCGCGGCGGCGGCGGGCGCGATCATCCTCACCCGGCCGGCCCCGGTGGCCACGCCGACCGTGGTGCCCGTGTCCGCCACGGGCGCGACCGCCGCAACGGGACGCCAGGTGCAATTCGTGCTCGCGGCGCGGGGCGCCCAGCACGTGACGCTGGTGGGCGACTTCAACGACTGGGATCCGTCCGCCACGCCCCTGCGCGCGGTCCCCGGCCCGGACGGGCTCTGGTCGGTCCGGGTGCCGCTCGCCCCTGGGCGCCACGAGTACGCCTTCGTCGTGGACGGGCGGCGATGGCTGGCAGACCCGTCGGCGCCCCGGAGCACGGACGATGACTTCGGGACCCCGAACTCCGTGGTGACCGTATCGTGAGGTGCAGCATGCGACACACTTATCTTGCGCTGGGCGCAGCCGCGGTGCTCGCGGCCGTGGCTCCGGCCCCGGCGAGGGCGCAGGATCCGCGCCTGGCCCGGCTGGACGACGCGACGCGGGGCCGTGTGACCGGCATCATCGACTCCCTCCGCGGAGCCGGAGTACCTTCGGAGCCGCTGGTCCAGAAGGCGCTCGAAGGGGTGAGCAAGCACGCGCCGAGCGACCGCATCGTCACCGCGGTGCAGGCCCTGGGACGAGACCTGGGGACGGCGCGGGCGGCGCTGGGCCCGACCGCGACGGACGCCGAGGTGACTGCCGGCGCGGCGGCCGTCCGCGGCGGCGTGAGCACGGCCGCGCTCGCCGCCGTCGCCACCCAGCGCCGGGGCGGGCGGATGCTCGTTCCGCTCGCCGTCCTCACCGACTTGATTTCCCGCGGGGTGCCGGCCGACAGCGCGGCGGCCGCCGTGACGCGCGTGGCCCAGCGAGGCGGAGGAGACGCGGATTTCGAATCGCTCGATCGCGGCATCCAGCACGACATCTCGGCCGGGATCCCGCCGGCAACCGCGGGATCCGCGGCAAGGGCCTGGGGCACAACCCCGGGCCGTAGCCGTCTTCCGATCATTCTTCTCGGCGCATCCGCCGCGGCCCTGGTGCTGGCCGGCGGGTGCGCCGAGTCGCTTCGGGCACAGCAGGTGGCGGTGGACGCGGGCGTCATCCGGGTGACCACGGACAGCACCGCCACCGTGAGCGGCGCGAGCCTGGCTCCGGTGGTGCGTTTTGCCCGCGGCGGACTGTCGGTGACCGGCGCCGGCTCCTACGCGGCGTTCGGCCAGGGCGAGTGGAGCGCCGACGGATCGCTGGCCGGCACGTACCTGATGCGCGGGAGCCGGGGGTTCCGACCCGAGGTGGGGGCGGTCCTCGCGGGAACGACGAGCGCGTTCGGCAACGGCACGAGCCTGTTCGGCGGCTCCGCGCGGATCCACCGCCTGCTCGCCGCGGGCGGATTCTGGGTGGGCGGCGGCATCGAGCGGGCCTCGAGCGGGATCGCCTCGAGGACCGTCTCCACGGTCGACCTCGGCGCGTGGAAGCTGGCCGGGCCCGCGACGCTGGCGCTGCGGGCGACGCCGACCTGGATCACGACAGGCATCCGGTACACCGACGTCACCGCATCGGCGTCGCTCGACGCCGGCACCATCCGCGTGCAGGCCGTCGGCTCGGCCCGAGCCTGGGGCTCCCCCGGGGGCGGC